>JAGGZG010000248.1 GCA_021162125.1 Anaerolineae bacterium | reverse complement strand
GGGCTCCTGCCGCTGGGTGGGGCCGGGGAGTTACTGGGCGGTCACAAGGGGTACGGCCTGGCGTTGCTGGTGGACGTCCTCTGCGCGGCCCTCTCTGGTGCGGCCTACGCTGATCTGGTCTACCCCAAGACCTCCGACGGGAAGCCGCTTCCCTCCAAGATCGGCCACTTTTTCGGCGCGTGGCGGGTGGACGCCTTCCGGCCCGTGGAGGAGTTCAAGGCAGCGATGGACGATCTGCAGCGGCGGCTCAAGAACGCCCCCAAGGCGGAGGGCCAGAACCGCATCTACATCCACGGCGAGAAGGAGTTCGAGGAAGCGGAGCGTCGCTTACGAGATGGCATCCCTCTCAACCCCAAGGTGGCAGCGGATTTGCGGGCTATTGGGCAGGAGTTGGGGGTCGAGTACGACCTGGGGTAGTTTTAGATATAGCCTCAGGTTACAGGGTTTCAAGTTAACCAGAAACCCGTACATTGAAACATCGTCGTTCCAACATCCTCTTCGACCAGCGCGACCCCGATCAGTGGGCGAAGATTGAGCCGATGGTGGGCGAGACTTTCAGCGTGGCGCTGGAATTGGGGGGCACCCTCTCCGGCGAGCACGGCGTGGGTACCCTTACCCGCTGAACATCATGAACCCAGGGAAAGTATTGCCGGAATAAAACGTTAAGCGCAAGACGTGAAACGTGACCAGCGGCCTTACGTTCTTACGTTTCACGTTTAATTTTTCTACAAGGAGGTCATAAGTGACGGAAACTGCTCATGAGGAGAACCTGACCCCCGTTCTACAGCGACACCCAAACGTGCTCTACAATCCGGATCGGAGGAGCTTGATCCAGGCCGCGGTAGACAATAAGGAGGCATTCGTCGCCGCCAACGGTGCACTGGCGACGTGGACGCCGCCCGAGTCCACCGGCCGCAGCCCCAAAGACACCTACATCGTCCGCCACCCGGAGAGCGAGGGGAACATTGACTGGGACTCCCCCAACAACATCCCCATGGAGCCCGAGACGTTCGACATGCTGTTTGAGGACGCCCTGAAGACCCTCTCCGAGAAGCCGCGACTGTACGTTATAGACCGGGTGGTGGGCGCGGATACCTCTTACGCCCTGCCCGTGCGGGTGGTCTCATACTGGGCTTTGACGGCCCTGTTCACGGATAACATGTTCCGCCCCGTGCCCGAGGACATCGCCCGGAGCATCTTCGCGCAACGGGGCTTTACCTTGCTGGTCGCACCTTACGACAAACTGGACCGGGCCCGGTACGAGGGCCGGCTCCGAAAACTGCCCGATGGCCAAACCTCCAACATGGCCGTAGCGATGGACTTTGACCGCATGCTGGGGGTCGTCTACGGCTCGGCCTACGGCGGCAGTGTCAAGAAGCTCATTTTCACGGTCATGAACTACATCTTGCCCGGCGAGGACATCCTGCCCTTGCACTGCTCGGCTAACGAGGGGCCGGAGGGCGACTGCGCGCTGCTCCTGGGACTTTCGGGCACGGGCAAGACGACACTTTCGGCCGACCCGCGCCGGGCTTTGTTGGGCGACGACGAGCACGGCTGGGCCGACAACGGCATCGCCAACTTCGAGAACGGCTGCTACGCCAAGCTGATCAACCTGCGCGCCGACAAGGAGCCGGAGATCTGGAACGCCGTCCTCCACGAAGCTCACTACCTGGAGCACGGCGCCATCGTCGAGAACGCCTTGATGTACCCCAGCGGCATCTTCGACCTGGACGACGACCGGCTGACTCCCAACTCCAGGGCCTCGTACCCGCTCACCTTCCTGAGCAACATCAAGCCCTCTTCTACGAGCGGCCATCCCCGCACCATTCTGTTCCTGACCGCCGACGCCAACGGGGTGCTGCCGCCCGTGGCCCGGCTCTTGCCCGAGCAGGCTATGCTGTGGTTCCTGATGGGGTACACGAGCAAATTGGCCGGCACGGAGACGGGCATCGTTGACCCGGTGTCCACTTTCTCTCGCTTCTTCAGCGAGCCTTTCATGCCCCGCAACCCCGACGTTTACGCCAGCATGCTGGGCGAGCGGATGCGAAAGCACGGCACTCAGGTCTACCTGATTAACACCGGCTGGAGTGGCGGCCCCTTTGGCGTGGGAGCGCGGATGGACATCAACCTGACGCGGGAGATCGTGAACGCGGCCCTCACCGGCCAACTGGAGGACGTGGAGTACGTCGAGGATGCGCTGTTCCACATCCTCATCCCCAAACGGTGTCCCGGCGTCCCCTCCGAAGTCCTGTTCCCTAAGAACACGTGGACGGACCCGGACGCCTACGACGCCCGGGCACGGAAACTGGCACACGATTTCAGCGCTCACTTTGACAGGGCCTACGGTGACAAAAACATTGACCCGGCTGTCGCCAGACAGTGTCCGGGGAAGTAGAACATCTAAATCTCTGCGAACTCTGCGTGCTCTGCGGTGGAGTGGAAAAGAGGCAGCAACACAGAAGAGGGAGACCACACAAAATCCTGTTTTTTGAATGAGGGGAGGATGTTTATGAAAAACGAACTGCTAACCAAGTCCGAGAAACCTGCTGAGGACGCGATGCGTCTGCATCCTTTTTACCGGGGCAAAGTGCAGATCATGGCTAAGTGCGCCGTGCGCGATATCTCCGACTTTGCCATCTGGTACACCCCGGGTGTAGCCGCACCATGTCGTGACATTCAAGCCCACCCAGAGATGGTGTGGGAACACACTAACCGGGGCAATACCATTGCCGTGGTCTCCGATGGCACACGGGTGCTGGGCCTGGGCGACATCGGCCCGGAGGCAGGGTTGCCGGTGATGGAAGGCAAGTCCCTGCTTTTCAAGTACCTGGGCGGGGTGGATGCGATGCCCATCTGCCTGGGCACCAAAGACCCCGACGTGTTCATCGAGACCGTCAAGCTGCTTGAGCCGTGCGTAGGGGGAATCAACCTGGAGGACATCGCCCAGCCCAAGTGCTTCCGTATCCTGGATACCCTGCGCGCCAAGATGAACATCCCGGTGTGGCACGACGACCAGCAAGGCACGGCGACGGTGTTGCTGGCCGGTCTGATCAACGCTCTCAAGATCGTGGGCAAGGAGCTGGGCAAGATCAAAATCGCCATGATCGGTTTTGGCGCGGCCAACGTGGCCACCTATCGCCTGCTCAAGGCCTGTGGGGCCGACCCGGGTGGGATTGTGATCTGCGATAGCAAAGGCACTCTGTATCCCGGTCGCCACGACATCGAGGAGAAGCAGGCCGAGTTTGTGGACAAATGGCGCGCCTGCAACGAGACTAACGCCGAGCGCATCGTCGGTGGCCCCGCCGAGGCCATGCGCGGCGCGGACGTGATGATCGCTTTTTCCAAACCGGGGCCGGGCACCGTCAAGCCGGAGTGGGTGGCCGGGATGGCCAAAGATGCCATCGTCTTCCCCTGTGCCAACCCCGTTCCCGAAATCTGGCCCTGGGAGGCCAAAGAAGCCGGCGCGCGCATCGTGGGCACTGGTCGCAGCGACTTTCCCAACCAGCTCAACAACTCGTTGGGTTTCCCCGGCATCTTCCGTGGCGTGCTCGACATCCGGGCTAAAACCATTACCGACGAGATGGCCCTCGCCGCCGCCCATGAGCTGGCCAGGTGTGCCGAGGAACGCGGCATCCACGAGGATAACATCGCCCCAACGATGGACGAGTGGCAGGTCTTCCCCCGCGAGGCTGTTGCCACCGCGATGAAGGCCCAGGAGCAGGGCATCACCTTGCTGAAGAAGACCCGCGAGGAACTCTTTGCCGATGCCGAGCGGGCCATCCGTAACGCCCGCGAGTCGGTGCAATTGCTGATGAAAGAGGGCCTCATCCCCACCCCCCCGGCCACGTAGCCTCGCGGCAGTCGCCGTCCAAGTTGCCGCCCCTGGAAAAGCCGTGTATAATTAGTCAAGCAGTGACATTGAGGGGGTGCGGCTGGTTGACTGGCAAAACTCTAACACTGCTCAAAAATTGACCCTGAGAGCAAGAAATGGGACGCAGATTAACGCTGATGGACGCTGATTTTCTATTTTTATCTGCGAAAATCTGCGTGAATCTGCGTCCAAACGAGATTTGTCAGCCAATCAGGGGGCACGGATGTTTCTGGAAGACCTTCTGGGCCGAACTGAGGCGCAGTGCGCGGTCTGCGGCAAAACCTCGCCGCTGATCGCTTCCACCCTGGCAGCCTGCGTTGACTGCATCCGTGAGCGCCCCGCCGAGGCGTTACCTCCCATCCGCCAAGCCCACGCCGAGACCAGGCGCGAGTTCGGTCTGCCCGTGGAACCGCCCCGCGCCGCTGACGGGGTACGCTGTCCCATTTGTGTCAACGAATGCGTCATCGGCGAGGGCGAGCGCGGCTTCTGCGGGCTGCGGACTAACGAGAATGGGCGGCTTGTACACCTGGCGGGCACGCCCTCGGGGGGGATACTGAGCTGGTACTACGACCCCCTGCCCACCAACTGCGTCGCCGATTGGGTCTGCGAGGGGCACGACAAGCGCGGCTACAAAAACCTGGCCGTGTTCTACGGAGCCTGCTCCTTCAACTGCCTGTTCTGCCAGAACTGGCACTACCGCCAGATGCGCCCCGGCCCGGGCAACACGATGAGCGCCCGGGAACTGGCCGACGTCGCCGACGCACGTACCTTCTGTGTGTGCTACTTCGGGGGCGACCCCACGCCGCAGATGCCTCACGCGCTGGCTGCCTCCCGCCTCCTGGCCCGGCGGGGGGTACGCATCTGCTGGGAGACCAACGGCTCCATGCATCCCAAACTCCTCGATCAGGCGGTGAAGCTCTCACTGAAGACCGGCGGCTGCGTCAAATTCGACCTCAAGGCCTGGGATGAGAACCTGCACCTGGCCCTGACCGGGGTCAGCAACCGGCGCACGCTGGAGAACTTCGCCCGCGCGGCGACGTACATCCCGCAGCGACGGCAGCCACCTCTGCTCGTGGCCAGCACATTGCTGGTGCCCGGATATGTGGACGTGGAGGAGGTGAGACACATCGCCGCCTTCATCGCCAGCATTGACCCCACCATCCCTTACTCGCTTCTGGGATTCTTCCCCCACTTCTACATCCACGACCTGCCCCGCACCTCCGTCCGCCACGCCGAGGAAGCCGTGCAGGCCGCCCGGGATGCGGGGCTGACGAGGGTGCACATTGGGAATAGGCATCTGCTGTCGCGTGCTTATTGAAGTCGTCGTTTGTCACTAACAAGTGAGGAAGGGGTCTGTTCATGGATACAAAAGCGCTTAAATGGTTGGAAGAGAGAGGTGTAGAAATCTTCAAGCAGGCTGTGCTCTCTGAATTCTATGGTTATGATCTATTTGAGAAAGAAGGCGGCAACTATTATAGATTTCAACCTCACGCGCAAGGAGACGCCGTCTGCTTAAGACCAATTGGGGGGCGACACGAGGAGTATGAAGCTTTTCTGATTGAAGAGGCAGTGAAATACCCTGATCAGGGTATTTTCCCTGCGCTCTGTGACTTTAGCCATTGTGAACCAGTTCAACGGCATTTTCTCGATGACAGCCTTTTACAGCGCATTGAAAATCAACTGAAACAAGGGGGACAAACTTTCGCACAGAAGGTGAACCAGGCCTTCGTAAATGTTCTGATGATGGCTGCTGGTCCGATTGAAACTAGAGTAGAGGTGCGTGATACGGGTTTAGATGTTCTTTTGGCACAGGTTGGCGATGGGTTGTCAGAAG
>JAGGZG010000220.1 GCA_021162125.1 Anaerolineae bacterium | reverse complement strand
TTTCCCAGGTGTCATACAGATCCACCCAGAACAAGTTGCTGGCCGCCAGCTCGCCCTGGTTGGCCACCACCACGGTGAAGGTAATCGGATCGGTGACCGAGATGACCCCCGTGGGCTCCGCGCTGAAGTGGGTGATGACCAAGTCCGGTGGGATCAGGGTAGGCACAGGCGTCGGTGTGGCCGGTGGGTTCTGGGTGATGCCAATAGCCTGGATAATAGCATTGTTCCGCCGACTGTGAAAATCAATGTTGAGTTGTCCATCAGCCACGGGCACTGTGAAGTGCTGATCAACAACGACGTACCGCTGATTCCCAGCAGCGACGAAAATGTCAAAATTGTCCAACACCTGGTTGCCTTCAATGAAAACATCGAACCGGCGGCGGTTTCTTTGGTTGAAATAGTTCTCGATGAACCTGAGAGTAACCTCATAAGTACCATCTGGAACATTGTCGAAACGGTATCCGAAATCTTGGCCGTTACTGGCGAAGCGCCGGCACTTAAAGAGTGTCTGTCCTGGATCGGGCAGAGGATTACCCGCTGAGTCACGGACTGTATAGTTCTGGCCAGATGTGTCTCTTCCCTCACTTGGGTCCGTGTGCCCCCAACTGCCACGGGTATAGTTCTGGTCTGCCTCCCAAGTGTGGCCCTCGTAGTCCACGCTGCCGCACTGACCCACGTTCACGTACCGCTCGTAGGCTGGCACAAAAGGCGTGGGTGTCGGGGTCCAGGTGGCCGTGCTGGTTGGCGTGGGCGTGACACCCTGCACCAGCGCGGTATCCTGTTGGCCGTAGCCCTGCACCACAATAGTGTGCCCGGCTACCAGTCCTTCGGGAATGATGGCGCTCAGGTCGAAGGTAAAAGTGCCGTCGGCTTCGATGACGGTAGTTGCCGTCACGTTGGCATCGTTGATGTCCCGCAGGGTAATCGTCTGCCCCGGCTCCCCGACGCCAGTGACCACCGTATCACCGGCATTCACCGGCTCGTTGATGGATAGAAGCTCGGGTTCGGGCGTGAACGTCGGTGTCTCAGTAGGCGTAGGTGTCTCGGTGGGTGTCGGTGACTCAGTAGGCGTCGGCGTGTGGGTGGCCGTGGGTCCCCAGGTGGGGATAGGTGGCAGAGTCGGGGGCAGTACTCCTCCGTGGGACGCCCCGGTCAAGCCGAACCCCTCGTTGATCATCTGCGCCCGACCCGTCAGCCTGACGCTGCGTCGGATGCTGGAGAGAAAGGGGGTGAGGAGCTCCAGGTTGTACTGAACCTCCACCGCTACCCGATCACCCGGCCCCCCAGGGTCATCCTCACCCTCCGGCCCCCACACGCGAATGATCAATGCACTTGGTTCATCGCTGTGGGAATAGGGGTATGAATAATCCACGTAACGGCGGATCAGTCCCACTGTATTTTGGTAAGCTACGTCTTTGATGGAAGCTACCCTGTCCGGCTCACCCGACCATCCCGGCAAAGTCATTTCGTCCGCTGTCTTTGTCTGCCCGGTGACGGCATAGCGAGCCGCTGCACGCGCCGCGCTCTGAATAGTGACGTATGCCTGGAACATCCGTCCGGTCTCGATGAGCAAGAAGGTGATCATCAGAAGCACCGGCAGAACGAGGGCGAACTCCAACAAACCCTGACCTTTTTGCCTGTTCCAAAATCTCATCAGAGATACTCCTCACGTGCGGCAAGGTAGCACAATAATAACCACTGCTCCCCGAAGGCAGCACTACCTTATCTAATTATACCCCTGTGTATCATAAAACGACAATAGGATAATGGTACTAAGCGACCAAATTTCAATGATCAAATCCCAAGTTGGCGCAACATTCTACGTGGCGCGTGTCGCGTGTTGCGTGGCGAAGTCCAATTCCAGGTGGGCCACGTCCCGCAGGGTGAATCCCATTCCAACCACCCCGGCGGCAATGCGGCTGACCCTTCGCCGCCGCCCGTTCACGCGAGCCTCGATCACCCGGTAATCCGCCGGTACTGCAAAAAGCAACTGTCCATATTGTTCCCCCCCTTTCTCCAAACGAAGCGTCAGTGTGCGCTTTTCCTCCCACGTTCCTTGCCAGGCCACGTCTGCTATCTCCACTGCACCCTGGGCGATGTGGAAAGTAGAAGTCAGCAGTTCTGGCCGGTCGGAGACGGGCTTGAGCAGGAGCAGCACGGTCTCGTGAGGCTGGTGCCGCTCGATGGTCAAGCTGCTCTCCACCTGGCCCAGATAGCGTCGCCGCCAGTAGTTGTAGGCGTGGTAACGGCCCGCCGGCAAACCCAAGGCGTCCAACTCCAACCTGGTGCTTACGGTGCGGTCCTCCCAGTTGACGCAGGCCACCACGACCCATTCGCCCCACGTGCGCACGATGGGCAACACCAGCAGGCGAGGCATCTCATTCTCGAAGAGGTCCAGCGGACGGGCTGCCTCCCCCAGTGGAGGCAGAATCTGGCGCAGGTATTTGAGTCGCCCACGGCGCAGGGTGACCAGATTGTCGCTGAGAAACGCCAATCCACCGGAGAGTCCGATCAGGGTGGTGGCCGTGCGCATCTCGTTGAGTTTGAGGTCGGATTCGTCGTCGCGAGTGCGGATCAACAGACAGTCGGGATCGTTGGCCCACCAGCGATTGTGGGCAAAGGTGCGGGTCAGAACGTTGCGCAGGGCGTTCTCCATCGAGGGCATTGACAGGTCTTGCCAGAAGGGCTTCCAGTTGGGGGCCACGTCCGGTCCGATGCGCATCCCGTCCACCAGACCGACACACGGTCCCAGCGGTGCACCGCACCCCAGGAGGAACGCATCCTCACCGATGGCCTGGCGGATGATGCTCACCCCCTGGCGCAGAGCCTGCGCGCGGGTCGTTTGTGAATCGTGCCGCCGGCCGGGGAGCGCCGCTGCAAACAGGAAGTCAATCTTGAACAGCTCGTAGCCCCACTCTTGGCGCATGGTGCGGAAGGTATCTGTCAACCGGGCCTGGACTTGGGGATGGGTGAGATCGAGGGCATAGATTGGGCCACGGCCCATGTGCGTCCAGGCGACCACGGGCTCGCCGGCCTCGTCTCGCAGCAACCAATCGGGGTGGGCGGTGACCAGGGGAGTGTCGGCTTCCACGCCGAAGGGGGCGGTCCAGATGCCCGGCCGTCGCCCGGCGGCCTTGATCTGGCGGGCCAGGGCGGCCATACCAGCGGGGAACTTGTCGGTGTCCACGTTCAGCCAATCGCCGATGGCCGCCTGGTAGCCGTCGTCCACCAGGACGTAGTCCAGCGGCAGGCGCTCTTCCTCGATAATCCGCAGGTTGGCCAACACATCGGCGGCGGCGTTCTCGCCGTAGAAGTAGTACCAGGTGCACCAGCCGGTGAGTGGGCTCTCCGGCTGGCGGGCGCGCATCGTCTCACCCAACCGCGCGGCGTAGTTTTCCAGCAGGGCCAGCGGGTCCTTCCCACAAGCCAGTGTCAACTGCTCGGAGAAGAGCCGCTCACCGGGCTGCAAGGTGACCCCGTCGGCGTAGCACACCGCTTCCAGGCGGGCAAAAGCCGGCCCGTCACCGAGGCTTAACCGCACCTCGGCCAATTGGTCAGCGGCGGTGACGAAGCCCACGAGCAGGCTCATCATCCCCTGGCCCTGGGACAACGGCGGGCGCGGGGTGATGACCGTGACCCACTCGCTGCTTATCCCCTCCACTGGCGGGTGGGGCTGGTGCTTGATCCGGTAGTCCTCGTTTTGAGGGTCAACGTAGGTGCCGTTGTCGGCGTGACGGGCGAAGGTGGGCGACCACGACTGCCAACCGTTCTGGTACACGCTCCACTTTCCGGCCGGCGCACCCAGCTCGAGAGCACCGTCTTCAGCGGAGAGGGTGAGAACGCGCAGTTCGTCCACCTGCACCGGCTGGTCGCCCACGTTGGTCACCTCCAGCCACAGGTCCAGTCCCTGGTGTGGCCGCAGACGCCAGTCCAGCCTAATGTGCCCGTCCGCGCGACTGAGCTCCACTTCCGCCTGTCCGATGCCATAGGACATACCCGGCCCGCGCAGGCTGAGCTGCTTCCCCCGGCCGTTAAGACGGTAGCTCACGGCAGTGGTTGCCCCTTGCAGCACGGGAGCAGCCTCGAAGATCACATCGCACGTGCCGCTCTCCGGGTACAGGGTCAACCGGCCGCGGATGTGGATTCCGTTTTCGGGGGACATGGCTTCATTCACCGGTCGCCTCCCCTGGTGCGCTGTTATTAGCCGGCTAGTCCATCTTCCCTCAGCCGCCGCTTTATTTCCTCCAGGCTAATGGGCTCTTCCTCCCGGCGTTCGGCGACAACTGCCAGATCGTGCAGGTCTTCTAAAAGTTGCTCATATCGTTTGACCGGAAGTATCACAGCGGTTCTTTCGCCTTCACTATCAACCACATACTGCTCACGCAAGGCGTTCATCCCTACTCCTCTCTTCACCCAAGCTCTTCAACATGGCTGTAATCTTCGGTCGCGTTTCTGGTAGATTCCTGGTGATGATCTCCCAGATGATACTCAAATCAACTCCAAAGTATTCATGAATTGCAATGTTCCTCAACCCGATCATTCTTCTCCAGGGAATGATCGGATGTTTTTCCCTGACGTCCTCTGGGATATTCCTCGACGCCTCACCGATGATCTCGAGATTCCTGATAACTGCGTCTACAACCATCTCATTTTCCACAAACGTCCCAAAGGTCAAACCCTTTGTGTAACGCTCAATCTTATCCATAGCCTCCAGTATATCTTCGACAAATAGCTTGTAGCTTCTTTTCATGCGTAAACAACCTCTTTCAAGATTTCGTCCCTCAATTGTGGTTTCAAAGCTCCCCTCGTAACTAAATCCACCTCTCTGCCTAAAATCTCCTCAAGAAATTCCTTGACATCGATGAATTCCCATCCTATAGGTTCGTAAAATTCCACCAAAACATCCACATCGCTTTCTTCAGATTCTTCTCCCCGGGCGCAAGAGCCAAAAACTCCTATCTCTTTCACCTTGAACTTCTCTCTCAGGACAGGTTTAAGCCTTCTTAGGGTTTCTTCTATCTCTTCTCGCTTTGTCATCGTCGCTTTCCCTCCAAATCGGCATCAGGCATTTCACTCGACTTAGAAACTTGTTTTCTGGCAGAAAATGGGTTTCTCGTTAAAATCCCTCGACTTTACTCAAATCCACGATGCCACCGGGCAGGGTGGCGATTCGTTGCAACAGAGCTAGCCGGTTCTCGCGCAGAGTGCGGTCCTCGGCCATGACCAGCACGTCGTCGAAGAAGCGGTTGATGACCGGGATCATGGGCTGCAAGGCGGCGAACAATTCGTCCACGGTGCTCTGGGGCGTGACCTGCGCCCGCGCCTCGAGGTACGCCTGGTGCAGGGCGACGGTCGCCGGCTCGACGAACCGTGCCGGATCAAGGGGAAATTCCTCCTCGAAGCTGCGCACGATGCGCACACAGCGCGCATACGCATTGAGCAGGTCCATCCAGTCGTCGCGCTCCACCCAGCGAGCCAGGCCGGCCACAGTTTGTGCAGCCAGATACGGGTCGTGCCCCCGCTCGGCCAGGACGGCGTCCACCACGTCGTAACGGTATCCCTGTTCCAGAAGCCAGCCCCGCAGTCGCTGGACGATGAAAGCCAGCACTTCCGCCTGGATTTCCTCACCGGCGGGGACGGGCAGTTGCGCGGCGGCCATGCTCACCGCCCGGCGCAGGTCGAGGGTGACGGCCCGTCCGGCGAGAATCTGCACCAGGCCCAACGCCGCCCGTCGCAGGCCGTAGGGATCAGCGGAGCCGGTGGGCACCAGCCCGACGGCGAACAGCCCCACCAGGCTGTCCAGGCGGTCGGCCAAGCCGATGACGATGCCCGGTTTACCGGCAGGCAGGGCGTCACCGGCAAAACGGGGCAAATAGTGCTCGAAAATCGCCTGGGCCACGGCCTCGCTCTCGCCGCCCCGGAGGGCGTACTCGCGGCCCATCACCCCTTGCAGGCTGGTCAACTCGATCACCATCTGGGTAGCCAGGTCGGCTTTGCACAGATGCACGGCCCGGCGGGTGGTTTCCATCTCATCCGGGGTTAGCCCCAGCAGTTCACCCAGTTCGGGGGCCAGCTTCTCCAGCCGGTGGGCCTTGTCCAGCACCGAACCCAGCTTCTCCTGGAAGGTCAGGGTGTCCAGCCGGGGCAGGAAGGCCTCCAGCGGTTGCCGGGTGTCGGCGCGGAAGAAGAAGTCGACGTCGGCGAAACGAGCAGTGAGCACTTCCTCGTTGCCGTGGCGCACCACGTCCAGGTGCTCGCTATCCCCATTGCGCACGGCGATGAAATAGGGAAGCAAGTCCCCCGACTCATCCACAACCGGGAAGTAGCGCTGGTGTTTTTTCATGACGGTAATGAGCACGTCGCGCGGCAGAGCCAAATATTTCGGGTCGAACTCGCCGCGCAGGGCAGTGGGCTGTTCCACCAGGTTAGTGACCTCGTCCAGAAGGGCAGGGTCGTCAGGGATAGTACCATCCACCTCTGCTGCCAGGCGGGTGATTTGTTCCGCGATGCTGGCCCGGCGCTGATCTACGTCCACCACGATGCCGTGAGCCTCCACTGTGGTGAAGTAGTCCTCCGCGCGGGAGATGGTCAATTCCGGCGAGCGGAGGGGCCGCAGTCCACGGGTGGTTCGCCCGCTGCGCACACCAGCGTACTCGAAGTCTATCACCTCCTCGCCCAGCAGGGCCACGATCCAGCGGATGGGCCGTGAGAAAGTCACGCCACTCTCGTTCCAGCGCATGGAGAGCGGGAAGCGCAGGCCGGCGATCAAGCGCGGGAGATTTTCGGCGAGCACCGCCGACGCCGGCTGACCGGTCTCCACCTTGAGGGCGACCACGTACTGGCCGCCGTCCACCTCGCGTACCTCCAGGCTCTCGACGGGCACACCCTGGGCGCGGGCGAAACCCTGGGCCGCGCGGGTGGGCTGGCCGTCGGCGAAACCGATCCTGGCCGGCGGGCCTTTGACTATCTGCTCCACGTCCCGCTGGCGCGGGGACAGGTTCTCGACAGAGACCACCAGGCGTCGCGGCGTGCCGGTGACGCGCACCGCACCGTGATCCAGCCGCAGTTCATCCAGCAGATTGGGCGCCAACTCTTTCAACTGGGCAATGGCAGACGTGAGGTCGCCCGCCGGTAACTCCTCGACGCCGATTTCGAGCAGGAAAGCGGCGGGTTGGACAGGAAGATGCGGCTTTCCAACCTTCCAACCTTCCAACCTTCCAACCTTCCGCTCTCCCATCTTCCTCAGCCAGGGGAATCCCATTTCCTCACGCTGTTTCACGTAGGCTTTGGCCACCGCGCGGGATAGGTCGCGCATGCGGGCGAAGTAGCGGGCCCGCTCGGTGACGCCGATGGCCCCTCGCGCGTCGAGGACGTTGAAAGTGTGCGAGCAACGCAGCACGTAATCGTGAGCGGGAATCACCAGGCCACGCTCCAGGGCGCTCCGCGCCTCGGCCTCGTACAGGTTGTAGAGCTCGACCAGCCGATCCACGTTAGCTTGTTCGAAATCGTAGACGCAGTGTTCCACCTCGCTGCGCAAAAGAATCTCACCATAAGTATGAGTGCCGTCCCAGTTAATCTCCCATACACTGCGCACGCCTTGCAGCGGGATCATCAGGCGTTCCAGGCCATAGGTGATCTCCACCGAGACCGGATCCAGGGCGAAGCCACCAGCCTGCTGAAAATAGGTGAACTGGGTGATCTCCTGGCCATCGCACCACACCTCCCAGCCCAGGCCCCAGGCTCCCAGCGCCGGGGACTCCCAGTTATCCTCCACGAAGCGGATGTCATGCTCACGGCGATTGAGCCCTAACGCTTCCAGGCTCTCCAGATAAAGTTCCTGGGGATTGCCGGGGTCGGGTTTGAGGATAACCTGGTACTGGTAGTGCAGTTGCATGCGGTTAGGGTTCTCTCCGTAACGGCCATCGTCAGGGCGGTAAGACGGCTCCACGTAACCAACATTCCAGGGCTCCGGTCCCAGGACACGCAGCACCGTGGCCGGGTTCATCGTCCCCGCCCCCACCTTCTCGCTGTACGGCAGCCAGATGAGACAGCCCCACTCGGCCCAGAAACGCTCCAGGCGCATGATGGCTTCCTGAAAAGTCAATGGTTTACTCATTTTCCCCCTTCATCCGGGCTAGATTTTCGGTCTGGCGGGCCAGATAGCGCGCGGTATCGGCCTGCCCCTGCTCAACGGTGTATCGCTCTGTGGCCTTGCGCTGATTGTCCACCAAGGCCGCTTCCATGTCTATGCCATATTGATAAGCCAGCTTGAACAGAAAGGTCGCGCAGTCGGCCAGCTCCTCGGCCAGGCGCGCGCGCAAAAGCTGTGGATCGTCCGGCTGGCGGCCGTCCGGTGCGTGGTAGCCGTCGAGGTAGAGCACCAGGCGCGCCACCTCACCCAGCTCCTCCATCGCGTGCACGCAGGTCTGGCTGGGCAGGACGCGATCCCAGCCCCGCGCGCGGTCGTATTCCTCCAGCCAGGTCTGATACTCAGCGATGTGCATTATTCCTCCAGGGTAACTGCTCAGGCTACTTCTGTTAGCGATTGAAATCGCCTCTAGAGGGCTTGCAGCCGAGCGTCCACCTGCGTGGACGCGCCTGTCCACGCAGGTGGACAGCCAGCTTTAGCTCCTCAGGCGC
>JAGGZG010000122.1 GCA_021162125.1 Anaerolineae bacterium | reverse complement strand
CGTCTACCCCATGAAGAAGGTCCCGACAG
Organism: Anaerolineae bacterium; assembly: GCA_021162125.1. Classification (GTDB taxonomy): domain Bacteria; phylum Chloroflexota; class Anaerolineae; order JACIWR01; family JACIWR01; genus JACIWR01. The sequence goes on along the minus strand of JAGGZG010000122.1, from coordinate 18,746 downwards.
TTGACATCTACGCGACCAGCCCTTCGGGTCCACTGATGCGCTTCATCACGGAGGATCTCTTCGTATCCGGCGTCACTGAGGATTGCTTGTCTTACGTAGATGACGAGTAGGATGTCCAAGATGTACGCCTGGGTCAATTCAACGAAGCGACCCGCTCTCCAATATTGGCACTCTGTTCGCTCTCCGCCATGATCAATCCGACGCCGACCGGCGAGGTGACTAAGAACAGAGCAAGAACAAGCCGAGCGAATCAGTCCGCAGCGAGATGTCCGTTTTCCTCTTAGCAGGAAGTTTGCCCCAGAACGCCCAACGTCTCTCTCTATTCCTCCCTTCAACAATCTGGGGGGACGTCTTGGCTGCTGTTTTTTCGTAAGCCAGGAAGAACATCCGATACAGGATGCAGACCATTTCTAACTCCATGGCAACGTAGCCGGATGTCTCGACCTAGCGCCCGACCGCAGGACGAGGTAGTCGTCTCTGGCAGTTTGCGTCGGTCAGGCTGCAAGGTGCGACTTTCTGACCCAGGGTATCCTGAGATGGCTCGCGCTGCGCGCTTTTCGTCCATCGAAACACGTGTGCACCAGGCCTGCCTGGCCGGCGACATCAAGACGTTTAGGAAAGCAACATGGTCAAATACGAAGCTAAAGTAGTTGAGATCGGCCCATTGGTTGACGAGTTCATCGAAGCCGGCATCGTCGTGCTGTTCGAGACAGGAGCGCCGCCCGAGCTGGCGGAGTTCTCTATCCTCCACGAGCATGGCCCACTCAAGGAAGACGTGGTGGCCGGCGATATTATCCTCATTGACAACGAACCATTTCAGGTGACTGCAGTCGGGGACGTGGCCAACAAGAACTTGGCCAATCTCGGCCATCTGATCATAAAAACCAATGGCTTGCCAAAGCCGGAAATGCCGGGGGATGTGTGTGTAGAGGCTAAGCCTCTACCCCAGATCTCGATAGGCACAGAGATTCGTATCCTGAAGCCGGATACTCAGATAGCATAACAGGAGAAGGGGGCTGATGAGTCTGTATGAGCGTCTAAAAGAGCGAGCGGCACAAGGTAGGCCAGTCCGGGTGGGAGTGGTCGGTGCAGGGCAAATGGGTGCAGGATTGATCTGCCAGATGGAATTGATGGCGGGTATGCAAGCCGTCGCAGTGGCAGACATTGCTCCTGAACGAGCGACGGGGGCTTACGCTGTGGCCGGAGTGCCTGATGATGTGATTGTCGCAGCCAGCGATGCCGACGTTGCCGCCACCGCCATCGAGGAAGGCAAGCGAGTGACGCTGACCAACGCGGCTATCCTGGCCGCGATTCCTAACTTGGATATAATTGTTGAAGCCACGGGGATACCTGACGTGGGTGCCCAGGTGGCGTGGGACGCGATCCTTAACCGCAAACACGTGGTGCAAATGAACGTGGAGACCGACGCCACGGTGGGGTACATCCTGCGCCGTATGGCCAAGGCCGCGGGCGTAGTCTATACTTTGACGATCGGTGACGAGCCTGGCGCAGCCAAAGGACTTTATGACTTCGCGCGTACGCTTGGCTTCGAGATCGTATGCGTCGGCAAGGGAAAGAACAATCCCCTGGATCGCACCGCCACGCCCGAATCCTGCGCCAAGAAGGCGGCCCAGAAGGACATGAGCCCCAAAATGCTGACTTCGTTCGTAGACGGTACGAAGACGATGGTGGAGATGACATCCCTGGGGAACGGGATTGGGTTCGTGCCTGACGTGAGGGGTATGCACGGCCCTCAGGCCTCCCCCAAGACACTGTCTCGTGTCTTCGTCCCCAAAGCCGACGGTGGCGTGCTTAACTCCACCCACGTTGTAGAGTACGCTCTAGGTTCCGTAGCCCCTGGTGTGTTCCTGATTTTCACGACGAACCAACCGAAGATACTGAAGGACCTGCGCTACCTGTCCATGGGGCCCGGCCCCTACTACAGCCTCTATCGCCCCTATCACCTGACCAGCCTGGAGACGCCTATCTCCATCGCTCGTGCCGTTTTGAAGGGAGAGACGACACTTGCGACCGACCAACCGCCTGTGGCCGAGACCGTGACTGTGGCCAAGCGCGATCTCAAGGCCGGTGAGCAGGTAGATGGTATTGGCGGTTTCACGGTATACGGTATCATCGAGAAGGCTGACGTGGCTCGTGACGAGAACTTGTTGCCCATTGGGCTGGCATCCGGTTGCACTTTGGTGAACGACGTTCCACAGGACACGCCCATACGCTATGCCGATGTCGAGCTTAACGAGTCGCTCACTATTTGTCATCTGCGGCGACTGCAAGATCAAATGATCAGGACAGTGAGTGCATGATGACCGTGACTCCATGGCCTGACGAGATGTGGGCTGCCTGTTTGCACGGGCCTGGTGACCTGCGGGTCGAGCGACAACCTACACCACGTATCACCCATAACGATGATGTGCTGATCCGCATCAGAGCTTGTGGCGTGTGCCCCAGTGATGTACGCCCTTACGTTCGTTCCACCAAACGCAAGGGACAACTGCCCCAGGACCTTATCCCTGGCCACGAATGGGTTGGTGAAGTGGTGGCCACCGGCCCGGATGTCACCAAATTCACGCCCGGCGACCGGGTGGCCGTTAACTGGCGAGTGGTCTGTGGCGTATGCACCTATTGCGGCCAGGGGCGACATAACTACTGCGAGCACCCTGATCACACCCGAGTCCGAGGTGGATTTTGTGAGTATGGCGTAGCTCCTGCCAACAACGTAAAGCGTATCCCCGACAGCATTTCGTTTGCCGAGGCAGCGTTCGTCGAACCGTTGGCCTGCTGCCTCAACGGCACACGAGAGCTCAACATCAGGCTGGGCGAGGACGTGGTTGTAGTGGGAGCGGGAAGTATCGGGCTGTTACATCTGCAACTGGCACGGGCACAGGGAGCGCGTGTCATCGTCAGTGAACTGCTGGCCGAGCGCAGGGAGAAGGCCCAAGCCCTGGGCGCGCACGAGGTCATCGGCGGCAACGACGTTGACCCCGTAGCCGCCGTCAGGGAGCTCACAGGGGGGCGTGGTGCAGACGCCGTGATCGTAGCTATTGGCCACCCAGATGCCATCAGCCAGGGTATTCAAATGGCCGGCACCTTAGGGCGCGTTAATTTGTTCGCCGGCACCTACCCACCTACAGAAATACCCCTGGACCCCAATCTTATCCACTATCAGAACATTGTCATCACGGGTACCCACGATTTTGTGCCCCGCGAGTTTGATCTTGCGCTTAAGCTCATTGAACACAGAATCATCAAGGTAGCACCGTTGATCAGTCACACTTTTCCCCTGGCGGAAATTCGTCGGGCCTTTGACGTGGTGGTTGAACGCAGCGGGCTCAAAGTGGTGGTAGAAATTTGAGACGTGCTATGATAACACTCGGTAAAGTAGTTCATGCGAAAAGATTGCAGAACCCTGTGTCGGGACGCATCTTTACCGTAGCCATAGATCACGCTCCAAGCTACGGAGTATTGGGTGGGCTGGAGAATATCCGTTTGGTGATTGATCGGGTAGCCAGTGGCACCCCCGATGCAATGGTGATGATGAAAGGAATCGCCGAGCGGTGTTTCAGTCCCTATGCCGGGCGCATCGCCTTGATATTGAAATGCTCCACGTTGTCCCCCTTCCACCCTGAGCACGACGTTTGGGTCAGCCGGGTGGAGGAGGCTCTTCGTCTAGGGGCCGATGCCGTAGCGATGGCACTGACCGTGGGCAGTCATCAGCAGCCATATCTCTTGTCAAACCTCGCAGCGCTGGTGCGTGAGGCGGAAATGGTTGGCTTGCCGGTCATTGTCCATTCTTACCCCAATGGAGAACTTGTCCCGCCCTCCAAGCGATATTCGGTGGCACAGGTGGGATACGCCACTCGTCTGGCTGTAGAGTTGGGTGTGGACATAGTCAAGACCTTTTACACCGGTTCAACGGAATCCTTTGCCCAGGTCGTTGAGATGGCGGCCCCTACGCAGGTGGTAGCCGCTGGTGGCCCTAGGTTAGAAACGGAGGTTGATGTCTTCCAAATGGCTTATGATGTGATCCAGGCAGGAGCAGCAGGCATCACCTTCGGTCGCAACATCTGGCAATCGAACAATCCGCAGCGCATGGTAGAGATCTTGGGGCAAATTGTGCATCATGGAATTACACCAGAGGCGGCTCTTAATATGTGGGAAAGTGAGGACAAGACAAAGTGTTGAATTCACGACAAAAGCGCGAGTTGCTCCGCCAAATGTACACCATCCGCGCCTTTGAGGAAAAAGCGGAGCAATTGTATACATTGGGAAAGATCCATGGCACAATGCATCTCTCTATCGGCATGGAGGCTTCTGCGGTGGGTGCCATCGCAGCATTGCGCCCCGATGACCTGATCCTGAGCACCCATCGGGGCCACGGCCATTGCATCGCCAAGGGGGCCGATTTGAAACTCATGATGGCCGAGTTCATGGGCAAGGAGACGGGATACTGTCGAGGTCGGGGTGGCTCGATGCACATCGCCGACGTCGAGGGCGGCAACCTGGGAGCCAACGGCGTCGTCGGCGGCGGCATCCCCATCGCGGTGGGCGTGGGCCTCAGTCTCAAGATGCAGAAGCGTGACCAGATCATCCTCTGCTTCTTCGGCGACGGCGCGGCCAACCTCGGCCCCTTCCACGAGGCGTTGAATATGGCAGCGATCTGGAAACTCCCGGTGGTGTACGTGTGCGAGAACAACCAATATGCCATGTCTTTCTCGGTGAAGAAAGCCTTCGCTATCGAGCGCATCTCTGACCGGGCCGCTGCCTACGGTATGCCGGGCGTGACGGTGGATGGCAATGACCTGATGGCAGTCTATCAGGCAGTGAGCCAGGCAGTGAAGCGGGCGCGGGCAGGAGAGGGACCGACGCTGATCGAGAACGTGACCTACCGCTGGCGGGGACATTCCAAGAGCGACGCTAATCGCTATCGCACTCGCGAGGAGATCGAGGCCTGGAAGCAGAAATGTCCGATCAAACGCTTCCGCACCCAGCTAATCGAGGAGGGAGTGCTGACCGAGGAAGAGGCCGACCAGATCGAGCAGGAGGCCTATGCGACGATTGATGCTGCCGTAGCTTTTGCCGAGGCCAGCCCAGAGCCCACTCTGGAGACCATCGAGGAGGGAGTGTACGTCTAGATGAGAGAACTCAGTTACGCGGAGGCAATCCGAGAGGCGCTGCGGCAGGAGATGCAGCGCGACGAGCGTGTCTTCATCATCGGCGAGGACGTGGGCGTCTACGGCGGTGCTTTCGGCGTGACGCTGGGGCTGGTGGAGGAGTTCGGTGAGGAGCGGGTGATTGATACCCCCATCAGTGAACTGGGCATCGCTGGCGCGATCACTGGCGCGGCGCTGACGGGGATGCGACCCGTCGGCGAGATCATGTTTATGGACTTCATCACGCTGGCCTCGGAGCAATTGGTCAACCAGGCGGCCAAGATTCGTTTCATGTTCGGCGGCAAGGCGAAGGTGCCCTTCGTCCTACGCACGCCGGCCGGATCGGGGACCGGAGCGGCGGCCCAGCACTCCCAGAGCCTGGAGAACTGGTTTGTGCACATCCCTGGCCTGAAAGTGGTGATGCCCAGCACACCTTACGACGTCAAAGGGCTGCTCCTGGCCTCCATCCGCGACGACAATCCGATCATCTTCATCGAGCACAAATTGCTCTACAAAGTCAAAGGAGCAGTGCCAGAGGAGCCATACACCATTCCGTTGGGCACGGCCGAGGTGAAGCGGGAAGGCCGGGATTTGACCATCGTCGCCACCTCGATCATGGTCAAGCGCTCGCTGGAGGCAGCGGAGCAACTGGCCCACGAGGACATCGAGGTGGAGGTAGTAGACCCGCGCACGCTCAAACCATTAGACGAGGAGACGATCATCCGCTCGGTGATGAAGACCGGCCGGGTGTTGATCGTGCACGAGGCCTGCAAGACCGGCGGTTATGGGGGCGAACTGGCAGCCATCATCGCCGGGAGCGAGGCTTTTGACTACCTGGACGCGCCCATCGTCCGGCTAGCGGGACGGGACATCCCCATCCCCTACAACCGCGACCTGGAATACCATGCCGTGCCGCAGGTGGAGAACATCGTCGAGGCAGCCCGCCAGTTGGCGCGAGGGGAGGTGTAGCATGGCCGTCCCGGTCATCATGCCCAAACTGGAGATGGTCCAGGAGACAGCGACCGTCATCGAGTGGCTCAAGCAAGAAGGAGAACACGTCGAGAAGGGAGAGCCGCTGCTGGTAATAGAGACGTCCAAGGTGACAATCGAGGTCGAGTCCCCGGCCTCAGGCATCCTCGCCGGCGTGCGGGTCGGGCCGGGGCAGGTGGTACCAGTCACGGAAGTCATCGCTTACGTTCTCCAACCGGGCGAGGAACTGCCGGAGGAAGTGCCGCCGGAGGCCACGGCGATCCTGCCCCCGTCCGCTGCACCTGCTGCTCCACCCGCTCCCACTCCTCCTGCCGTTTCCTCTGGCCCACCCGCCCCTTCTGTGGCGGCGACGCCCGTAGCCCGGCGGATGGCGGAGGCCCACGGTCTCGATCTGAGCACCATCGTGGGCACAGGCCCCAGGGGAGAGATTACGAGAGCAGACGTGGAGGCGGTGCTATCGGCCCCCTCCCAGCCCACTGCTGCATCACGGTCCGAGAAGGTGCGCGCCACACCCGCCGCCCGGCGCATCGCCCGAGAGCGAAAGGTGGACCTCTCGGCTGTGACGGGGAGCGGGCCACGAGGTCGGATCCAGGCCGCGGACGTGCTGGGAGCCATCCCCACCCCAGAGGCGGCCCCAGCACCAGTCGCCACGGTGGTGCCGCTCACAGGAATGCGACGCACCATCGCCGAGCGGATGACCACCAGTTATCAGACGGCCCCGCACATCACTTTTACCGTGCGGGTGGACATGAGCGGTTTCCAGGAGGCACGGAAGCGGCTCAACGCCCGGGCTGAGGCCACCGGCGAGGCTCGCATTTCGGCCACGGCGCTCATCGTCAAAGCAGTGGCCTGGGCGCTCAAGCACCATCCCTGGCTGAACAGCACCCTGCGCGACGAGGAGATTCACCTGCTGCCCGAAATCAACGTCGGCGTGGCGGTGGCCCTAAAGGACGGGTTGATCGTGCCGGTGGTGCACCAGGCGGACCGCAAGGGCGTGGCAAAAATCGCCGCCGAGGTGCGCGACCTGGTAGTCCGCGCCCGTGAAGGACGGCTGACACCAGCCGACATCACCGGAGGCACCTTCACCGTCTCCAACCTGGGGCCGTTTGGCATTGAGCAATTCACCGCCATCATCAATCCGCCACAAGTGGCCATCCTGGCGGTCGGAGCCACCCAACCGGAACCTGTCGCCGACGAAGGGGGGCAGATCGTCGTGCGCCCGATGATGCGAATGACCTTATCTGTTGACCACCGCGTCGTAGACGGGGCGACGGCGGCCCGCTTCCTGACCGACCTGCGGGATGTATTGGAAGCGCCGGCGCTGCTCTCGTGGTAGGAGTACATCGGCGACCCAGATCACTATGCCTATCACACCCCCATCCCCCTACCCCTTCCCTCTCTTCCAGATCGGGAGAGGGGAAGGGGGTCCAAAGGGGTAGAAGAGGCAATGGTTAAAGACAGCCCCTATCCTATTGATGGAAGGGGCTGTTCACGTGAAGCGAATACGACTCGCAGGCCCAGGTAATGCTACTCCACAGTAAGCAACTCCACCTGGGCAAAATCGTCTGCGCTCAAAGCGCCCATATCTTTCTCCTGAGAGGGCGGATAGTTGCTCAGCATCTCCTCTTGGGTAGGCGATGCCCCCTCTGGCCAGACCAGGTCCATGATACGGGTGTGATTGGTGTCGTCGGGAGCCCCACCGCAGCGCCACTGCTCGGCGGTGGGCAGGATGTCGCGCACACGCCGTACTCCCGGCGAGGGGAACCCATCCTGACTGAGCACAGCCGCCGCGTAGCCCCAGGTCGCGGGATCGGCGACCTCTCCGAAGACACTCAACGGCACGCGGATGGTCACCTGCCGCTGGGCCGGGTCCACGGTGACCTTCATCCCCACGCCGGACATGTCCTTGGGATTGCGCTGGGCATCCGGGCGGATGACCTTCTGGTGCCAGCCCTCTACCCAGATGGCGTACTCCCAGCCGTTGCCTTCGGTCAAGGCGGCGTTACGGCCCTCCAAGAGCAATCGCCTCCCGGTGCCAGCTCCCGGGTCGGTGTCAATGTACACGTCAAAGGTCTGCACCGACAGATTGATGGGCGATCCCCACACGTTGTTGATGGGACCGAACATCTTGAACTTGAGCACCAGGTTCTTCTCGTCGTGGCCGACGATAAACTGCTTCACGTCGAAGACCTGGGGCTCGAAGACGCCGTCGGTGGGATAAGTGTAGCTACCAGGGCCGTGGTCATCGCCCTCCGGGTCATCCACCGCCAGGAGTACGGTGGTCGTGCCCAGGTCGGGGATTGCCACCTGCACGGGGCCGGCGTCAGGCACCTTCTGCACGTCGCGGTCGCCCAGGCTGACGACAGCCACCATGTTCAGAATGTCGCCCGGCTCAACATCGCCCAGCAGATCGAAGGGCACGGCCCACTCCAGCACTTTGCCCTCCACAGCCACTTCCTGCAGGGTCTGTGGGTTGGCCCAGTTGCCCAGCTTGTCGGCGGTGAACAAGCCGGCATCGGCCCGCCCATCCGAGATGGTCACCTCGGCCAGGTGGCTGGCCTGGAAGCCCAACAGCGTCTTTGGTTCAGCCGTAGCCCCCAACCGCGAGAAGGGAATGGTCGCCTCGGCGCCGGGCACAGAGAGGTAGAGTCCCGCGTAGACCGGGCCGCCCAGGTCCGCCCAGTTCTGGCGAGCGTCCAGGCGGAAGTAGAGATGCTTGGCGTCGTAGCCGTAGTATAATGCGGTGACCACGTCCCCGGCGCGGGCTTGCGCTCCGCCGCGCACCTCGTAGTAGCCAGCCGCGTCCCATTCGTCGCCCGGATCAGCCCGACCGTCAATCGTCGGCGAGAAGATGCCGGTCACGCCCCGCGTGGGTGGGACGGCCCTGGCAGGAATGATGGGCACGTCCAGGGCGTCCGGCACAGGCTCGCCCAGCGCCTCGTAAACTTTCTTCTGAAGCGCGCGAAAGATCCCGTCGAAGTACTCATCCTGGCCCGAATCCTGGTCTGCGCCGTACCACCAGAACCAGTCCGAACCCTCGGCCAGGTACATCCAGTCGAGAGCCTCGTTCAGGGCCTCTGGAGGAGCCGTCTTGCGATGGAAGAGGTCGTAGGCGGCCAGCATCTTGCGCGTCTTGCTCAGGAGAGTCCAGGCCTGGTTCTCCTCCGGCTCGCCGATCCAGGTACCATAGTCGGAGCTGAACCACGCTCCGGGCCACAGGTCCTCGATCTCGCGCTGCTGCGGGAATTTCTTGATGTACTCGGAAGGGGTGACGGTCTGAATGCCAGGGGTGTTGCCCAACCGGTCGTACAGGGCGTGCAGGAAAGCCTTGCCGTCGTTGGGATAGTATTCCCAGGCGTTCTCCCCATCGAGGATAATGCTGACCACGTGCGGCCCTTCCGCGCCCTCCTCGTCCAGGCGGGCTTGGATGGCTTGCAAACGGGCGATCAGGTCGTCGGCCGCCTTTTCGCCATCCCAATGCGAGTACTCAAACCCGATCAAATCAGAGAGACGCAGGTCGCGGAAGAAAACGGCCACCTGCGGCCCGTCCTGGTAACGCACGTAGTAAGGGCGGTACAGGGCATCGGCCTCTTGAACGACCTCCTGGCAGTCGCGGGTAAAGCCGTCCATTCCCAGGGATTTGGCCAGCACCTGCTCGCCGGTAGCCATCCAGGTGAAGCCAGCATCGGCCACCATTTTGACGATGTCCTGGGCCACCGCCCCCTCGCTGGGCCACAATCCCCGCTGCTGACGCCCGTAGTGGCCTGGTACACCTCCGCCGCGCGCTTCAGGTGGGCCACGACGTCCGGTGGATAGGAGAAACGCTCCGGCAGTTCCGCCGCCGGGTCGCCAATGGCCGCCAGGTCGCTGTTGTAGATGAGAGGCAGGATAGGATGGGCGTACGGGGTGATGGCCACCTCGATCTGGCCTTTATCCTGGAGTTCTTTGTGCAGGGGGATGACCGCTTTGATGATCTCCCGCGCCTTGTCGAAGATGACCACCTTGTCGGCCTCGCTGAAGTCGTGGCCTTTCTCCACCAGGCTTTTCAGCGGCTCCTTGGCCAGGAAGTCGGGATCGAACCAGGCCAGATTGAACCACACCTGCAGGTCGCGGAAGTCCTGCTCGCTGAAGCTCGCCAGGGCGGCCTCGATGGCCTCGTCGTCGCTGCCACCCCGCTTGTCCAGCAGTTCCTTGTAGCGGGGAAAGCGACCGATGACGTTGTCCCAGTTGGCGTCGAAGAAGCGCCGCAGGATAAACCGCTTCTCATCGTCGGTCAACTCGGCAGCCGGCTTTTCGGCCAGTACCCAGTAGGTGTCCTGGGCTCCCGCTGCCAGTTCGTCGAGCTGGCGGATGAGGACGGGCGTCAGGTTGAAGGTAACGTGCACCTTGGGGTAGTCCTTGAGGATAGCTGCCATGTCGTAGTAGTCTTTGGTGGCGTGCACCCGCGCCCAGGGGCGGGTGTAGACGCCGTTTTCGTCGGGAGCGTAGTAGGGTTGATGCTGATGCCACATCAGCATCACGTACAGGGGTTGCTCTTTGGGCCGGCAGCCGCTCAACAGGCTGGTCGCTAGCATCAAACAAGCCAGGACGAACATCGTATAGCGCTTCATTGCTGCTAACCTCCTTCGGGAACCTCCGGTGCACTCCCAGCTTAGGGGAGGCTTAACTGGTGCATTCCCTCGTCCAGCGCAGAACGAATCTGCCCCACGATGGCACGCAAGTCTTGCGGATTGCGCACGAAATTTATATCGTTGGTATCAATGGCCAGCACCGGGGCCTGGTCATACGCGCTGAAGAAACGTTCGTAGGCCACGCGCAGGCTGTCAATGTAGCCCCGATCCATGTCCCGCTCGTAAGGCCGGTCACGGAAAGTGATACGCTCCATGAGCACATCGGTGTCCGCCCGCAGGAAGACAACCAGGCTGGGTAAGGGAATCCGGGCAGCGAGCACGGCGTGCACCTGCTCGTAGAGGGCCAGTTCATCGCCACGCAGGTTAAGGTGAGCGAACAGCCGGTCCTTGGCGAAAGTGTAGTCGCTGATCAGCGGTGCCCGGCCAATAATCTCCTGGATCACGCGATGTTGCTGCTGATAACGGCTCAGCAGGAAGTAAATCTGCGTCTGAAAAGCGTACTTTTCCCGGTCGGCGTAGAAATCACTGAGGAAAGGATTTTCCTCGAAGACCTCTAACAGCAACTCGGCGTTGAAATCTTTCTGGATCAGGCGGGCCAGGGTGGTTTTTCCCACACCGATAACCCCTTCGATGGCGATGTAGGGATACTCGGGCATAGACACTCCTCAACCGGAGAGGCGATTTGCGGGCCAGCAGGTCGGGGGAAACTATACTCCATTTGCGTGAAAACGTCAAGACTCCCACTCGCGCCACAGGGCCTCAATCTCCGGCCATTCCAGCCCCGCCCAGCGATAGCGTTCCAGGTCCACCCGCCCTTCCTCGTCGAAGACGATCCCCTCCTCCTCCAGGATCTCGCGTTGGAGGAGTGGATCGTGGAGCTCACAGGTGATGCTGGTCGTCCCCTGCGCATTAATCACCCGCTGCCAGGGTACGTCGGTGCCATCCGGCAGAGCGTGCAGGGCCCAGCCCACAGTGCGCGCGGCGCGGGGGTGGCTGACGATGGCCGCGATCTGGCTATAGGTCGCTACCTTGCCTCGAGGAATCATACGCACGACCTGGTATACCCGCTGAAAGAAATCAACCGCCATGGTGTCACGCTCCTGGTGATAAGGGGTAGGTACACAGGGTAGATGTGCCCAACGACGTACAGCGTCGTGCTCACGGATTGCTGGATGCGCGCTCATTCTACCACACATCCTGCACCCAAGCAATACCACCACGGCGCGAATCGAGACGCTGGGGATAGCGTACTTGCCAAAGCAGGTTTGACAATCCTGCCCCTCTCTGCTATACTTAAAATGCAGAATCGGGAAAACGCTGTCCCGTGTGCGGAGGGATGGCCGAGTGGACTATGGCGACGGTCTTGAAAACCGTTGTGGCCGTAAGGTCACCGGGGGTTCGAATCCCTCTCCCTCCGCCACGAAAAGTTCCGACGCAACAGGGAGGGTGCCGGAGTGGCTTAACGGGGCGGCCTGCTAAGCCGTTGTACGCGCAAGTGTACCGTGGGTTCGAATCCCACCCCTCCCGCCACCTGCAAGTAACAGCCACCATGTTCACTGGTGGCTGTTTTGTCTACCACCAGGGCCATCCTGGGGAGCAAAATTGCCCATCCCATGTTCGCACGTTCGGTTTACAGGCAACTTGATGCTCTGGGAAAGGCCGATTTGGAAAATCCGGCGATTAGTGGTATAATAAAAATCAGCATACATCTCCAGCCCCCGTAGCTCAGCGGATTAGAGCGTCTCCCTGCGGAGGAGAAGGTCGCACGTTCGAATCGTGTCGGGGGTGCCTGGGTGCAAGGGCTCTGTAATGAGCTCATGTCTGGGCGGTGACAGCCTGCCCGCAAGTGATGAAAGCTCCCGCCCGTTCGGGGTCGGGAGCTTTGTGTTTGCAGAAGACCTCTGTGGCCGAACCTGGACAAGAACCCCGTTTCCCTGGAGCAAACAGGGTTCTCAGGGGATGTCCGAAAATTCACCACAAAGGCACCAAGACACCAAGAAATAGAGGGGTTACTTGCTCTTTAATGTTACTTTGTGCCTTTGCGTCTTGGCGGTTGATACCTTCAGCCCAGCTTTTCAGACACGCTCTCAGACGTTTCTCATGACGATTCACCGAGCCTTTCTAGAAGGGAGAGAATAGGTGACGGACTTGAGGTTAGCTTCCCAACCCCGCTCCCAGGGGAAGAAAGCAGGCAGGCGGATGAAGTTCATCATCGGCGGAGCCATCATAGTCCTGGTTACGGGATGGCTCATCTATAGCAACATCGAAAGCTCCAGCGCCTACTATCTGACCGTGGAGGAGTTGATGACCACAGGGCCATCAGATCGCATGGTAAGAGTCACCGGCCTCGTCGTCGGCCAGACGATTGATTGGGACCCGCAACAGATGATCCTCCGGTTCGATATCGCGGACGACAGCGGGAGTCTGCCCGTCCTATATAAGGGTGTTCGTCCAGATATGCTAGGGGATGGTGTTCAGGCTGTGGTCGAAGGCAAATACACGGCCAGCGGTATCTTCGAGGCCACCTCTGTGCTCCTGAAATGCCCCTCTAAATACACGGAAGAATAAGAGATGGCCGGTATTGGCTCCTGGGCACTTGTCCTTTCATTGATCGTCTCCCTGTACGGCGCGATAGCCGCCTTTATGGGAGCCCGGCAGAGATCTCGTGGGTTGGTGGAGAGCGCAGAGAAGGCCCTATGGTCAGTAGCGATTCTCGTCACCCTCGCCTCGGCCATCCTGCTCTACTCCCTGATCACCCATGATTTCCAGGTGAAATACGTTTATCAGTACACCAGCACCCACCTTTCCCCCATCTACACTCTCTCCGCCTTCTGGGCCGGACAGGAAGGCTCCTTGCTTCTGTGGCTGTGGCTTTTGGCCATCCTGACCGTGATAGTGGCCCGACGCAAGGACAGACCAGGGGAAATGGCCCCCTATCTCCTGGTCGCGCTGGCCTGCACCGAGGCATTCTTCGCCTTCCTACTGGTCACCACGGACAACCCTTTCAAGACTTATCCATTCAAACCACCCGAAGGGACGGGGATGTTGCCCCTGCTTGAGAATCCCGGCATGGTCCTCCACCCACCTGTCCTCTTCCTGGGTTACGCCGCCTACACGGTGCCTTTTGCTTTCGCGTTCGCCGCCCTGATGAGCGGGGAACTGAACACCAAATGGGTAAAGGCCGTCAGGCGCTGGAGCCTCTTCGCCTGGGTCTCCCTGGGTGCAGGGATCCTCATAGGAGCCTGGTGGGCCTACGTGGAGCTGGGTTGGGGCGGCTACTGGGCCTGGGATCCGGTGGAGAACGCCTCTTTGATCCCGTGGCTGGTCGGGACCGCCTTTGTCCATTCAACCATTATGGAGGAGCGACGGGGGATGCACAGGGTATGGAACATGGTGCTCCCCACCCTGGCCTTCGTTCTCTGCCTCTTCGCCACCCTGGTGACCAGGGGGGGGATCGTCGTGTCTGATCTACACGGCTTCGCCCGCAGTGTACAGCCCATCGCCTACCTCCTTCTGGCCTTCATGGCCATCGTCCTGGGCGTGAGCCTCTCCCTCATCTATCGCCACCGCCGCCAACTCAGAAGTGACAGGGAAATAGAGAACCTCCTCTCCCGCGAAGGAAGTTTTCTCCTCACCAACCTGCTTTTCTGTGGGGCGGCGCTGATAGTCTTTCTGGGCACCGTATACCCCACCCTGTCCCAAGCCCTGGGGGGGGTGCTGGTCAGCCTTAATGCCTCTTTTTACAATCGGACCATCGGCCCCTTAATGATAGCCGTTCTCTGCGTTATGGGCATCTGCCCGGTCATCGGTTGGCGGCAACTCACCACCAAGAGTGTCAAGAACCTCCTTCTCCCAACGCTCGCAGCCCTCGCGTTGACCATAGTAGCTTTCATCCTGGGAGTCACAGAACTATTTCCCCTCGTCTCCATCGCCATCTGCGCTTTTGTCATCTTCTCCCTTCTGGGAATAGTCGCCAGAGACGCGCAGGCCAGACACCACTCCACGGGGGAGAACTATGCAAGAGCTCTCATCACCCTCATCCCGAAAGCTCGGCGCCGATACGGAGCCTACCTGGTCCACCTGGCCATCATCCTCATCACCATCGGGATCACGGGCTCAACAGCCTACAAGCAGGAGCAGTTGGTCACCTTGAGCCCCGGTGACTCGACCGTCCTCCGCGATTATAGAATCCAATACGAGGATTACTCGGCGGAAACCTTGAACCCCAGCCCGGAGACCTATCAGAGTAGAATTCGTTTCTCCACCACCCTGGGCGTGTACAAGAACGGTTCCAAAATAGCCACCCTGGTGGCGGAGAAAAACTACCACTGGGTTCTGGAGCATCCCTGGGTGACGGAGGTGGCCATCCGCAGCAACCTGAAGGAAGACCTCTACGTCATCCTGGCCAGCTTGAACGAGGACGGTCAGGCAAGCTTCCAGATAATCATCAACCCCCTGGTAACCTGGATCTGGATTGGAGGGGGAGTGCTCCTGGTGGGTACATTGATAGCCGCCTGGCCCCGCAGGCGAGCGGCGACTTGGGGAGGATTGAAGTGCGCAACTGGTTAATCTGTCTCCTGGCAACCCTCTCCCTCCTGGTCCCTATGAGCATCGGTGTCTGGGCGCAAGGGTCGGGGGTGATCGAAGGACAGGTGCTCAACGCGACCCCAGGCGGGGCGACTGTGGAGAACGTGACGATCACCCTCTGGATACTGGATAGTCAAGAACAAAAAGTCCTCCAGGAAGAGACAACTGATGGGGAGGGAAAGTTTCGCTTTCAAGGCCTCGATACGGAGGGATACAGCTATCAATTGCAGGTAGACCACCAGGGAGTATCCTACTGGAGCGACGTGGCGACTTTCTCCGAAGGAGAGGATACCCTTTCCATACCCGTGACCGTCTACGACACTACTACCGACGACGCGGATCTATGGGTGGAAAAAGCACACTTGATCCTGGATTTTCAGGCGGGGACCATCCTGCTGCAGGAAGTGCAGATCTTACTCAACAATGGGAACAAGACTTACGTCAGCCCCGGTGGAGAAGGAGGAGAGACCATCCACTTCCCCCTGCCGCAGGGTGCTGCCAACTTGCAGTTAATGAAGGGGATGATGGCCTGTTGTGTAGCCCAGACAGAGAAAGGGTTCGCCTATACCAGGCCAGTCTTTCCGGGTGTCCAGGAGTTCTTCTTCAGCTACGAATTGCCGTACCAGTCGCCCAGTTACACCCTCTCCAAAGAGATAGCCTACCCCACCAGCTCTTTGGACGTTCTGGTCGCCGACGTAGGGGTGGAGGTCACAGCTCCGGGGCTGACCGCCCAGGAACCGCTCTCCCTCCAGGGCCGCAGGTACCTGCACCTAACCGGGCAGGGCTTGACCCCGGCTGATGGTCTGACCCTGGTTTTCAACAATCTACCCGTGGAGACCAGCCTGGCGGAACCCGCGACAACGGCCTCTGCCGCGGGAGTTTTGGCGAAGGTAGTCATGGGCCTGGGCACCGTTGCGGTGCTCTTAGCCCTGGCCTACCCCTTTCTCAAGAGACGCCACGGGGAAGAAAGCTAGATGATCCAGATCCAAGGCCTGGTCAAGTCTTTCGGCCACACCTATGCCCTGCAAGGCGTTGACCTCGAGGTGGCGGAGGGTGAGTTCCTCACCATCGTGGGGCCCAATGGAGCAGGCAAAACGACCCTGCTCCGCATCCTGGCCACGCTGCTCAAGCCCACCAGTGGGCTGGTGCGCATCGCCGGCCTGGATATGGCTTCCGGCGGCACCGAGATCCGACGGCGGATAGGCTTTGTCTCCCATCGGCCCCTCGTCTACAGCAATTTGACGGTGGAAGAGAACCTCTACTTTTATGGCCGGATTTACGACGTGCACCCCCTGGGGGAGCGAGTGGATATGCTCCTCAATCTGGTGGGGCTGGAGGGACGCCGCCACAGCCCAGCCCGCACCCTATCGCGGGGCATGCAGCAACGCCTCTCCCTGGCCCGGGCCGTCATTCACGAACCCTCCCTCATGCTCCTGGATGAGCCTTACACCGGATTAGATCAACAGGCGACGAAGATGCTACGCCGGCTGCTCCAGACCATCAACCCGGAATCCCGCACCGTGGTCATGACCACCCACAACCTGGAACGCGGGTTAGAGTTGTGCGATAGACTGGCCATCCTGTCAAGGGGGCGAATTGTGCATCAATCGGAGAAAGCCCCCCTTACCTTAACCGAGCTACAGGAAATCTACTGGCAGTGTGTGGAAGAGAAGACTGATTAGGGAGCAAGGTGGAGACATGAGTTTCTGGAGAAAGGTGCTGACCATCATCTGGAAAGACGTGGTCGCCGAATTGCGCACCAAAGAGATATTCAGCTCCATGTTCGTCTTCGCTCTGCTCCTCATCGTCATCTTCAACTTCAGTTTCGACCTGCGAGTGGAAAAGGTGGCCGAAGTGGTGCCGGGCGTTCTCTGGGTCACGTTCGTCTTCGCGGGGACACTGGGGTTGAACCGCTCGCTCGCCTTGGAGATGGAGGATGCCTGCCTGGACGGCCTTCTCCTGGCCCCCATGGAACGCGGCACGATCTACTTTGGCAAGATGCTGGGCAACCTGATCTTCATCTCCATTACCGAGGCCCTGATGCTGCCCATCTTCTCCGCCGTCTTTGACCTCAACCTGATCCGACCAGCGCTCCTGCTCACCATCTTCCTGGGAACCTCTGGTTTCGCTGCTGTGGGCACCCTGCTTTCGACCATGGCCGTCAATACCAGGGCTCGCGAGGTGATGTTGCCCGTTCTGCTCTTCCCCATCATCCTGCCGGTGGTCATCTCCGCTGTAAAGCTAACGACAGGCATCCTTGACGGCCTACCGTGGGACAGTTTGGCCCCCTGGCTGAGGTTCCTCGTGGGCTTCGACATCATCTTTCTGGTAATATCCTATCTGACCTTTGATTACGTGGTGCAAGGTTGACCCCCATTAGCATTAGAGAGAAAGGAGTCTCCAAGCATGAATCGAAGCTTTCGTCCGGGGGATTTACTCAACTGGCTAAGCGGCCTGACCATGATAGCAGCCCTCTACATGGTATTCCTCTACGCACCGACAGAGGCCACCATGGGGCACTTGCAAAGAATTTTCTACTTTCATGTCTCTTCGGCCTGGGTGGGCTTCTTCGCCTTTTTCGTTACCCTGGTGGCCAGCATAGCCTACCTTGCCAGCCGGAAGCGCCACTGGGATATAGTGAGCTTCTCCTCGGCAGAGATTGGGATAACCTTCACTGCCATGTCTGTTATCACCGGCTCCATCTGGGCCAAGTCCACCTGGAACGCCTGGTGGCCGTGGCAGCAAGAGCCTCGCCTGATTCTGGTCACCATCCTCCTGCTCATCTACTTCTCTTACCTCATGCTAAGAGCTTTCCTGGAGGACGAAGAACAGAGGGCCCGCTTCGCCGCGGTCTACGGCATCGTAGCCTTCGCCAGCGTGCCCCTCACCTTCTGGTCGGTACGCTGGTGGCAACGGCTTCACCCCGTCATCTTCGAGAGGCGAGGTGCCCATCTAAGCCGGGCGATGTTGGTCACCTTTCTCTTCTGCCTCTTCACCTTCACCATTCTTTACTTCACACTGCTCCTTCATCGCAGCCGCCTGGCGAAGTTGGCAGACGAGGTTGAGGGACTGAAAAGGAGATTGCACTCTGGAGGAGGAAGTTAAACATGGGTTATCTATTCGCCGCTTATAGCGTATTCTGGGCACTGACCTTTATCTTCGTTTTCAGCATCGCCTCCAGGCAAAAGAAACTCGAAAAGGAGATAGAAGCTCTGAAGAAAGCCCTGGAGGGAGAAGAGTAATAGAGTGTCGAGAGATGGAGCGAGGCCCCATCCGACCCTTCCCCTAACCCCCTCCCTGGCAGGGAGGGGGAACTGCCGCCCTCCCTGCCAGGGAGGGGGTTAGGGGAAGGGTCGGATGGGGCCTCGCT
>JAGGZG010000255.1 GCA_021162125.1 Anaerolineae bacterium | reverse complement strand
GGACTGAGGGGGGCGGGTGGCGAACCACGGATGCTTTGTAAAAAGTGCAAAATTACTGCTATTTGTGTCATTCGCCCATTTGTGACGTGAAGGTGTCCAGGAGTGAATGTGCGGGAAAGCGGTGTCAAGTGTAGCACGAAAATGAATGGAGGGCAAACGGGAACTGGGGCACAAGGGAATGAGCACCACGCCTCTCCACCCCAGGCAGTGGCAAGTGACCAAAATAGAGGCGTCCCCCTGATGGGACGCCTCTATCCTCACCGGAATCGAGTGCATCATCCCGAACTTCAGCGCTCTCGCTCCGGCGGTGCGCAGGATTCACGCACGATCAGACGCGCTGGCAACAAGATATTCTCCACCGACGAGGCCCCACCCAGCAGATCAAGCATCATCTGCATAGCCAGAGAGCCCATGTCATACTTGCGCTGTTCCACCGTGGTCAGCGCCGGGTTGGTGTAGGCCGCAAAATAAATGTCATCGTAGCCTATCACCGATACCTGATCCGGCACTTTCCAGCCCAGGCGGTGTGCTGTGAGCAGTGCCCCAATAGCCGTCATATCGTTATAGCAGAAGACAGCAGACGGCGGAGCGGGCAACGAAAGAAGGCGGGCCATCCCTTCCTCACCGCCTCTCGCGCCACCATCGCCAGAAGTGATCCATTGCGGGTCGGGAGTAAGGCCGCGCCCTTGAAAGGCCTGCCTGTACCCCCGCAGCCGGTTGATATTGGACCTGTGCACCTCTGGACCAGAGATGTAGCCGATACGGGTGTGACCCAGGTCGAGGAGATATTCCGTGGCCAGTCGCCCGCCAGACTCATCGTCCGTGACCACAGAATACACGTAGCGCCCGCTATGTTCGTTGTTCACCAACACAATGGGCACGCCCGTCTCCACCAGCAGGGGCAGGTAAAGATCGCCCACCCGCGAGGCGCTGACGATGATGCCATCCACTCGCTTTTCACGGAGGGTGCTCACCGCCGCCAGCTCCCGTTGAGGCTGAGCATTGGAGTTGCAGAGGAGAATATTGTAGCCACAGTCCAGGGCCGTCTCTTCTACACCGCGCACAATCTCGGCCACGAACGGGTCAGCAATGGTGGTGACTACCAAACCGATGGTTTGCGTCCTTTTAGTGACCAGGCCTCGGGCGATGGCACTGGGTGAATAGCCCATCTCTTGCGCCAGCCGACAGATGCGCTGTTTGGTCTCCTTCTTGACCAGGGGACTATCCGCCAGCGCCCGTGATACTGTGGAATGCGAGACACCCGCTGCGCGGGCGATGTCTTTGATTGAGATGGCCATCGAGAGCCTCCGCAAACGCCCCCCAGCAAACAAAACTACCCGATCCCGCGTGGCTTCCCGGTTTGCACACGTGTGTAAAGCATGATACCACATCTTCGGTCCGCTGTCAAACGCCGTCAATGTGAGACTGAGACCTCCGAGGTTTGGGAGACCCCGGAGGTCTGGCCCTATTCTTGTGAGGACAGGAATTCTGTGCTATAATCCCAAACATGCGGATCTGCCAACAGCATAACCCGTAATAAAGGAGATACACGATGCCATCTGCGTCAGCAAGCCCCACTCCCCAGCAGACTCACAAGTTCCCCTGCAGCCAATGCGGCGCCGAACTGGACTTCGACCCCACCCAGAACGCACTGGTTTGCAAGTACTGCGGTAACGTCGTCTCCATCCCCACGACGAAGGCTGAGATCAAAGAATACCGCTTAGACGAGGGGTTACTGGCCGAGCGAACCGAGGGCTGGGGAGCTGAGACCAGGTCCTACAAGTGCAAGAGTTGCATGGCCACAGTGACCGTGGAGGCCAACGTGGTCTCCACTGAATGCCCTTTCTGTGGCTCCAACCAGGTCTTCGCCCTGGAAGAAAGCAGCAAGGTGATCAGACCCGAATCGCTGATTCCCTTCAAAGTGGATCAGGAGACAGCCATCGCCAAATTTCGCAAATGGCTGGGGAGCGGCTGGTTCCGTCCCAACGCCCTCAAGCAGATCGCCCGTGGGGCACAGGCCCAGTTGCACGGCATCTACCTCCCCTTCTGGACATTTGACGCGCTGACCTCGTCGTGGTGGGAAGCAGAGGCCGGTTACTATTACTACGAAACCGAGCGATACACCGTGGTCGAGGATGGCAAGCAGGTGACCAAAACCCGTCGGGTGCGCAAAACCCGCTGGGAACCCGCCTCAGGTACCCACCAACAGTTCTTCGACGACGTACTGGTGTACGCCACCAAAAGCGTGAACCAGAAGATCCTGCAAAAGATATACCCTTTCGACACCAAAGCCCTGATCCCCTACCAGCCCGCCTACCTCTCCGGCTGGGCAGCAGAGGAGTATCAGATACCCCTCAAAGAAGGGTGGATCCAAGCTCAGCAGATCATGAGCGACGAAATACGCACGGCCTGCGCACAAAAAGTTCCCGGCGACACTTTCCGCAACCTCTCGGTAGACACCGCCTACGCCAACATTACTTACAAACACGTCCTGTTCCCGGTGTGGATCGCATCCTACCGTTACGGCGGCAAAGTCTATCATTTCATGGTCAACGGACAAACGGGCGAGGTACAGGGTGAAGCTCCCATCAGTTGGATCAAAGTGCTGATCGCCATAGTCATCGCGCTGATCATCATCGCCTGCATCGTCGGCGGGCTGTCGCTTCTGAGCTCGTTGGGCGGAGGCGGGACCTCAGCTCTGTTTTCGCCGCTGGTCTGAACACCCGCCATGCTCCATAATCACGGCGGAGTTACCGCCACGACGACGAGGACGTATTCTTCATGATCGAGACGGCCACGGAGTGGTATTTCTCCCTGGGATGGTTGATCGCCATCCTGGGCGCTTTCTACTTGATGAAAACGCTGCTCCTGGAATTCATCGGCGGGGCATTGCTGTCCGTTCCCATCATCGGCGACATCGCCGTATGGTTGCTGGCCCTGGTGATGTTCCCCGGCACAGTGGTACACGAGGTCTGTCACTACGTCGCCGCCACTTTCCTGTTCGTGAAAGTGAGCAAGATCAGCTTTCTGCCCCGGAAAACAGAAAATGGTATCGCTCTCGGCTACATCCAGCCCGCCAAGCAGCCCGACCCTTTCCGCAACTCATTGATCGGGGTCGCGCCGCTCATCGGTGGCAGCGCAGTCCTCGTGGCTATCGTCGCCCTCGGCTTTCACTTCCCGATGCCCACTTACTTCCTGGGTGCGCCCCAGCTTATCACGGAGCTATCCACCCTGAGAACCCACATTGACCTGAACTCCACGAGCGACCTGGTTGTGCTGTGGCTGCTGTTCAGCATCGGCAACCTTATATTCCCTAGCAAATCGGACCGCAGATCGTGGTTTCTGGTCGGGATACTGACCGTCGCTCTGGGTGGTGCGCTGTGGTACTTCGCCGGGATCGGCCCCTCGGACCTGTTGGCCCGCCTGCCACTGAGTCTGCTGGAGGCCGTCAATATGGCCATCTTCGCCCTCACCCTGGTGTTGATTATTGACCTGATCCTGTTGACGCCCCTGTTCATCGTCGCCTGGGCACTGGGGGCACTGGCCGGCCGCCGCAGGGGAGATTAGCACTCTCTGAGCCGAAACGCAGCGAAGGCAAAAAACCGACTCTTTGCATAGATAGGCAAACACTATGGGCCTGATCCTGATTCGTTACGGGGAAATCGGACTGAAAGGCAAGAACCGCAATTTTTTCATCAAGCGGCTGCGGCGCAACCTGCGCGACTGCCTGAAGAAAAATGGACTGCCGGGCACGGTGACCAGCGAGGGGCAGCGAATCTACGTGGAGACCGACGCCGTCGAGGAAGCGGTGACGCATTTGCAGCGCGTCTTCGGTGTAGTCTCCCTCAGCCCGGTGACCCAGGTCCCCGCCGATATCGAGCACATCAAAGACGCAGCGCTCCGCCTGGCCCGCGAGGCAGGGTTGAACCCGGCGATGAGCTTCCACACCGCCGCCCGCCGCGCCGACAAGCGATTTCCCCTCATCTCCCCGGAGATCAATCGCGTGGTGGGAGGTTACGTTCAGGCTGCGACCGGAGCGCGGGTGGATCTCTCCGCCGCAGCCGACCTGGAGATTGGCATCGAGGTGCGCGAGGGATATGCCCTCGTCTTCGGGCGCTCAATTCCCGGCCCAGGTGGACTGCCGCTGGGTACGCAGGGCCGGGCGATGGTCTTGCTCTCCGGCGGGATTGACTCCCCCGTCGCCGCCTGGCTGATGATGCGCCGTGGTTGCGGGGTAATCCCTGTCCACTTCACCTCGAGCGAGGTGGAGACAGCCAAAGCGATGGACAACTGCGCCGTACTGGAACGCTACGCTTACGGCTGGGACATCAAACCCATCGTGCTGGACCACGCCGAAATCGTCGGGCCAATCGTGGAGAAGCTGCGCCACATCGGCGAGGTGCGATGGACGTGCATTTTCTGCAAACGAGCGCTCCTGCGCAAAGCGAGCGAGCTGGCCGATCTGCACAGAGCGCAGGCCATCATCATGGGTGACAGTCTGGGCCAGGTGGCCAGCCAGACACTGAACAACCTGGCAGCCATTACCTACGGCCTGGATAAGCCGGTGCTGCGCCCCTTGATCGGGATGGACAAGACCGAGATCGTGGCCCTGGCCCGTCGTATTGGAACATTCGAGGTGTCCACGCGCCGGAGCCAGAGATGCCCTTTCCTCCCACCCAATCCCCTCACCCGCGCGCATCTGCCCAAACTGCAAGAGATCATCGCCGAACTGGAACGCCTGTCACAATAACGAGGGGATAGAGCAACGAGTCAGCGCTGCCCGCAAAGTGTTGGGGGGAGGGAAAACGAGGGGGTACCCCTCGTTTTCCCCAGGGATTTGCTGCGCTATCCCCGTAGGGCATCGCCTTACACAGAAAGGAGCAACATGTCTAAACTCACCCGTTTACTAGTCCTCGTCCTGTCACTCGCCGTATTGAGCTTCGTCTCCCTGGCCTGCTGTAACCTTACAAAAGGCGAGCCAACCATCGAGAGTGCCGTGACCTGCAAGGACATCACCGACGACTATAAGCCGGTGAATGAAACCTCGACCTACGCGCCGGAGGACACTTTCTACTGCTCGGTCAAAGCATCTAATCTGAAACAGGGGCAGACTATGACCTGGAAATGGTACTACGGCGACGAGTTCCTGTACGAGCAACCGCTCACGCTGGACAAATCCGGCTCCGGCTACGTCGCTGCCTACCTGTCCAGTGATCAACCCTGGCCACAGGGCGATTACAAAGTGGAGATCTTCCTCGACGATGTGCTGGCTCAGACGGTGACATTCTCTGTGCAGTAGCAGCAATGCCGAGATGAAGATACAGACCACCAAGGCACAAAGGCACCAAGTGACATTAAAGAGCAGGTAACTCCTCCGTTTCTTGGTGTCTTGGTGCCTTCGTGGTGAATTTTCGGACACCCTCTAATCCGTATCCAAAAGAGTGAACCATGCGCGTCTACCTGGAATCGCTGGGCTGCAAACTGAATCAAAGCGAGATGGAGACTCTGGCCCGCCAGTTCGTCGCTGCCGGACACGAGCTGGTGGCCTCAGCAGAGGCGGCGGACTTGTGCATCCTGAATACCTGCGCGGTGACCCACGTCGCTGCTCGCAAATCGCGCCAGACGGCCCACCGCCTGCGCCGCCTGAATCCAGACGCACGCCTGGTGATCACCGGCTGCTACGCCGAAGTGACCACGGAGCCATTGGAGGCCGATCTGACAGTGGGCAACGAGGACAAAGCCCGCTTGCTCGATCTCATCCGGTCGGCCGGCTTCCGTCTCCCGGAGACCGGCCACCAGCAGCCTGTCGCTGACACCCGGCCACCAGTCGCCCGCACTCGCGCCTTCGTCAAAATCCAGGATGGATGCGACAACGCCTGCACCTACTGCATCGTGCACGTGGCCCGGGGCCGGCAGCGCAGTCGCCCCCGCGACGCGATCCTGGAGGAAATTCGCGCTCTTGTTGCCGAGGGATACAAAGAAATCGTCCTCACCGGCGTGCACGTCGGGGCCTACGGGCGGGATGCCGGAGGAGCCTCCCAGGGCGACCTGCGCTCACTGGTGACGGCCATCCTGACGGAGACCGACGTGCCCCGCTTGCGGCTGTCATCCATCGAACCGTGGGACATCTCCCCGGACTTCTTCGACCTGTGGCAGAACCCCCGTCTGTGCCGCCACCTGCACCTGCCGTTGCAAAGCGGCTGCGACGCCACCCTCCGTCGCATGGGCCGGCGCTACACCACGACCACCTTTGCCCAGATAGTGGCCGCTGCGCGAGAGGCCATCCCCGGTCTGGCCATCACCACCGACATCATCGTCGGTTTTCCCGGCGAGAGCGAGGAGGAATTCGCCACCAGTTGCGAGTTCGTCACCCGAATGGCCTTCGCCAGGCTGCACGTTTTTCCCTACTCAATGCGGCCCGGCACACCCGCAGCAGCAATGCCCGACCAGGTGCCCCACACCGTGAAGAAAGCCCGTGCCAAGCAGATGGCCGCCATCGGGCGACGAATGGCTACCCAGTTCCAACGGGCGTTCGTCGGTCAGACGCTGGAGGTACTGTGGGAACACAGGAGAAACGCGGCGCGGGGATGTACGTGGTCGGGCCTGACGGACAACTACATCCGAGTGACCACCACCAGCGAGGAGGACCTGACCAACACCCTATTGCCCACGCGCTTGATCGCCGTGACCTCTGCCGGGATGCGCGGCGTTCCGCTGGTTGTCCGGCAGATTCACTAACAGCAATGACCTGCTCGCACACTCCTCATAAACACTCAGTATACCAGGAATCGGGAGGCACCAGGCATGGAGTCAATGGAGTCAGATGACGCCAGACACCCACTGGCCAATACCAACGTGAACGAGATTGTACGGCTCACTCAGGCCCTCACCGAACTGACCAGGATGATCGAGCGAATGCGCGGGCCACGCTATTTCGAGATGGTTGAACGGCCAAGCCGGTTTCTCTTCTACAACTTCTTGGGCGGGGTAATGAGGGGAGTGGGTGGCGCAGTTGGGGCCACCCTGATGATGGCCATGCTCCTTTACCTGCTAGGACAGTTGCAGTGGGTGCCGGTCATTGGCCGCTGGATCGCCGAGATACTCAAAATCGTCGAGACGTACAGGTAACCGCTCATACCTTCCCGCAGGCAGCTCGACTGAGCACGTCGAAGACTCCGGCGTGAGCGCTACCAGGGCAGACCACGTTAGCAGCTCCACCTCTCAGATTCCTTGCGCAAAGGCGCTATTCTGTGGTATACTACTCAAAGAGCCGGAGGTGGAGACGTGATTACGTGGGGCGAGAGCTTGCAGGACACCGTTGCGGAAGCGGTGGCGATCCTTGACCGGGCGCGCGAGGAGCTGGAGGGCCTCATCCAAAGAGCGGAGGACGCCCACCGGAGTGAGGCATTACCCTCGAGCGAGAGCGAAGCCTGGCAAGCATTGATAGAGCGACTACACCGTCTGGTAGAACACTGCGCGGCCGATAGCATGTACGTGATAGATCCAACCACCGAGGCTTACGACGGCGAATCACGGATTCAGTTCATTCAGAGCCAGGAGGAAGAGCGACAGCGAATCGCGCGTGAGATCCAGGAAGGGCCAGCCCAGCTTCTGGCCAATGCCGTTTTCGAGCTGGATTCGTGCGACCATTTACTGGACGACGATCCGGCCCTCGCCCACGAAGGCCTCCGCCTGCTCCAGGCCGAACTACGTGCCGGCCTGGAAGCGACGCAAAACCTGGTAGCGGAATTACAACCCCCACTGCTCCTGGGCGAGCTGGGCCTGGCGGCCAGCTTGGAACGTTACCTGGAGCGCTTTCAGGCCACCACCGGGCTGGAGGTGCACGCCCATCTGGAAGACCTGACTATGCGTCTGCCTCCGACAATGGAAGTGACCATCTTCCGTATCATCCAGGAGGCCCTACGCAACGTCCGCCAGCACGCCGAAGCCAGCCAGGTCAGCGTGGAGGTCGAGGTCAGGCCCGATACACTGGTTTTCGTCGTCGAGGACAACGGCAAAGGCTTTACCTGGACTCCGTTGGACAGACCCATCGGACGCCGTCGGGGATTGATAGGCATGCGAGACCGTGCATTACTTCTGGGGGGGAGGCTGCGAATATTCAACAAAGGAGACGGGGGGACCCGCGTGGTACTGACAGTGCCTTACCCTGTTTCTCCTGCTCCATCATCCACGACCGAAGCTTATACGCTGTCTGTTGGAGGTGAGAGCGAATGAAGAAAATTGACGTGATGCTCGTTGACGACCACCCCCTCTTTCGCCAGGGATTGCGCCGTGTCTTGGAATCTGAGGAGGACATAGAAGTCGTCATCGAGGTAGCCGACGGGGAAGAAGCCCTCCGCATGGCCCGCGAATTGACGCCGGACGTGGTGCTTATGGACATCAACCTGCCCTCCATGAACGGGCTACAGGTTACCCGCCGTCTGAAAACGGACCTGCCCAACACCGCCGTGATTATGCTCACCGCCTACCACAACGACGAGCAGGTTTTCCACGCCCTCCGTGCCGGCGCGGCTGCTTACTATCCCAAGGACGTTACTCCCGACAAGCTGGTGGAGGCTGTACGCCAAGTAGCTGAAGGCCATTACGTAATAGAGGACAATGTATTGGACAAGCCCCAGGTAGCAGCCTGGCTGTTGAAAGAGTTTGAACAGTTGGACGGAGTGTGGGGCGAGGCCGATAAGCTGTTTATGCCCCTTTCCCCCCGCGAGATGGAGATCCTACAATTGATCACCCGCGGGATGAGCAACAGAGAGATCGCTCGCGAGCTGGGGATCAGCCACCAGACAGTAAAGAACCACATAACCTCGATCCTGCGTAAACTTGCCGTCAACGACCGCACCCAGGCCGCCCTTTACGCCCTGCGTCGGGGATGGGTGCGGCTGCAAGATACACTGTAACAACAGACCGCCGGATTTGACGGGCGATGGGCGATAGATGAGGAGCATTCCATGAACGATAAAGAACAAACTACGCCTACACCTACCCTTTCCCCTCTCCAGCAGCTTATCGAGGACAGCCGCAAGGAATTCGAGCAGACGCAGAAAGAGCTCAAAGAAATTGACCTGCTGATCCAACAGAGCAGTGGTGAGGTAGACCGGCTGGCCCGCCGGAATGCGCAAATCACCAACCGCCTGCGCCAGATTGAGGCCAACTTCGACACCGTGCCTCGCTCGGACATTCAGGAAACCTACACCGCCGCCCAGGAAGCCCAGAAACGTCTGTTTATGATGAAAGGGCAATTGGAGAAACTTCAGAGCGACCAGCAGCACTTACAAAAGCACGCCGACCTGCTGCGCCGTTTCCTGGAGGTCGCCGACCAGGAGATACCGATCGTTGAGACGGCAGAGCCGAGCTGCGTTCCCCAAACCGCCAGCCAACAAATGATCGTGCGCATCATCGAGGCCCAGGAAAATGAACGCCAGCACCTGGCCCGACAAATGCACGATGGGCCGGCTCAGAGCCTGACCAACCTCATCCTACAGGCCGAAATTTGCGAGCGTCTGTTCGATATGGACAGGGAGCGAGCACGCGCAGAGTTGGCCGCCCTCAAAAATGCGGTCAACAACACTTTCCAGAAAACCCGTGATTTCATATTCGAGCTGCGGCCGATGAT
This sequence comes from Anaerolineae bacterium, assembly GCA_021162125.1. Classification (GTDB taxonomy): domain Bacteria; phylum Chloroflexota; class Anaerolineae; order JACIWR01; family JACIWR01; genus JACIWR01. Next base: position 7,099 of record JAGGZG010000255.1, on the reverse strand, counting down.
GCTTGACGACCTGGGCCTGATCCCGACCTTGAAACGCTACGTAGAAGGCTTTGCCGATAAAAGCGGAATCCCGACCAACCTGTCCATCTCCGGCAAAGAACGCCGTATGCCTCCCTATACCGAGGTGACCGTTTTCCGCGTCGTGCAGGAATTGCTCAACAATGCCCGCCAGCACGCCCAACCTACCCGCATCCAGGTTATCCTGGACATAGAACCGAAAATGGTGCGCGCCGTGGTCGAGGATGACGGAATCGGCTTCGACGTGGCCGAAGCGATGGCCTCCGCCCGCCAGCAGAAGACCCTGGGCATTGCCACCATGCAGGAGCGGGTGGAGATGCTGGGCGGCCACCTCACGTTCGAAAGCGGCGTGGGCCGGGGCACCAAGGTAACCCTGGAAGTTCCGATTGACTGACGCTATCGTGGTGCAAGATGGCATCCTGCGCCGCTGCCTGCCAATAATAAAACAACGGGGCTTCCTCCTTATTCCGAGGAAGCCCCGTTGTCGTTGTTTGAAGCTTCGTCTGAAGGCCTTATTCCACTGTGACCTCCACCACCATCCACGCCCAGGATTCGGGGGGATAGGTGTCGGACAGGCTGTCGGCGAAGACCAGCTTAAGTGGGCCACCCATGTCACCTGACAGGTCATTGCCGTCCGCAGCGTAGGCCAGCAGGATGTCAGTCCCCTTGCAGTCAGCGATCTTGACTTCAACAGTGTAGCCGTCCGCGGCAGCAACCTTGAGCGTACTCGCCCCATCGCCCGGCTTCACCATCTCCACCAGCCGGCTAAGCGGCAGGCCCGTGTAAGTGAACTCCGTCTCCAACCACGGGTCGTTGGTCTTCAGGTCCTTGCCCTCTTTCTTGACCATGTCCAGGTCAAACTGGTACTCGTCCCCGACGTTGGTCACTTTGATGTTGCCCTTGACCGTCAGCACCACATCGCCCTTTGGGGCTGGTGGCTTCTTCGCACAGGCGGGCAAGGCCACGGCCAGAAGCGAGAGCACTACTAACATCAAGAATACTTTTTTCACGTTTGAACCTCCTCGTTTAAAAAATTGGATTTCCAAATTGTGGATTGCAGGTTTCAGGTTGGGAGCGACAGTGAACTTGCAACCTTGAACCCGGAACCTTTTGGCTTGATGAATTCCTACTTTTGTTCCTGCAACCGCTCTGCAATGTCCGCGTCCACCGTCGCCTTAGCGGTGTTCAGGGCATCCTGTGCGGTAGCCGCTCCCAGCTCCACGGCCTCGATAGCCTTGCGGAGTTGGCCGTCACTGGTGCCCAGTGAGACGAAAAGCGGGATAGCATAACTGTATTCCAATGCCTCTATCGGCACGCGACGTAGCGGGTTTTCCTCCAAGTAGGTCGCCAACTCCGGCCAATCTAGTGCGTTTTCGTAGATGGGCACATATCCGGTATGCGTTGAAAGGTAGAGCGAACTCTGCGGGCTAGTCATCCACTTGACGAACTCCCATGCAGCGTCGAGGATAGCCGGGTCGTCGTTCTGGAAGATGACCAAGCTGGCCCCGCCGATGGGCTCCACGGGGTCTTTACCGGCCACGGACGGAAGAGGCGCAGCCCCCAACTGGAATGGTGCTTCTTCCAGAAAACCGGGCAGCCTGGCACTGGATGCCAGAAACATGCCCAGCTTGCCGGCCAGGAAATCGCTCTTAGCCTCGTTGTGCTGCACCGGGGGCATAATCCTGTGCTCGGTCACGAACTTGCCCCATAGCTCCAGCATCTCCACCGCCTCGGGGCTGTTGTAGAGCACTTCTGTCTCATCTTCACTGATAATCCGGGCACCGTTCTCCAAGAACATAGCACTCAGGTACCAGTGCGTATCCTTGTGGGTATTGAGACCCCACTGGTCAATCTCACCGTTCCCGTCGGTGTCTTTAGTCAGCGCCTTGCCGTATACGATCACCTCCTCCCACGTTTTCGGCGGGCTATTCGGGTCCAGGCCCGCCTGGACGAACAGGTCGCGGTTGTAATACAGGAGCGGCACACTGTTGTTGAAAGGCATGCTCCATAGCTGCCCCTGGGCCGAGTTGTAGTCCCAGAAGGAATCGCGGATGAGGGAGCGGTCAATGCCATTGGGGCCGTCGGTGAAATCGGTGATGGGCACAATAGCGCCCGTGTCACCCAACAGCGGGGCCGCGCCCAAGTGAGCCACGTGCGGGAGCGTCTGCTTGGCATAAACGGCACTCCACACCTTGGCCATGATATCCGCGTAACCACCCTGGTAGGTGGCGTTAACCTTGATGTCGGAATGCGTCTGGTTGAACTCGGCGACCAGTGCCTCGACCGCCTTGCCACTGTTGCCGCCCAGAGAGTACCAGAATTCCAGAGTGATCGCCTCACCTGGAGCACGGGTCGGCGGCGCGGTAGTGGGCTTCTCACCGCCCCCTCTACACCCGGTCAACGCAAGTGCAACTATCATCAACAACGCGAGTGGCACTCTCCATTCGATTCTTCCCATTCATCCCCTCCTTTCCACTCTTGAGATAGCCTCCACGCTTTTTCCCCCGACTTTCGTTTGTGTACATCACCTCCCCATCACCTAGCGAAGCTTTGCCTTAAACCGCCGAGGCGAACCCACCGCAGAGACGCCGAGGGCACTGAGGAAGAATGTGAACAACATTCGCCATACGAAGATGCCCAGACTCGCAAACCAATCCTACCCCCGAATCCCGGTCAAGGCAATACCCTCGACGAACGATTTCTGAACCAGGAAGTAGAAAAGGACGACCGGCACGGAGACGAAGACCGTCGCTGCCATGAAGACACCCCACTGCGTGCCGCCCTCCTGCCCCACGAAGTAACGCAATCCGACCTGCAAAGTACGCAGGTGCTTGCTGGTAGTGACGATCAGGGGCCAGAGATAGCTGTTCCAGTTACCCATGAAAGCAAACAGTGCTTGCGAAGCCAGCATTGGTTTGGTCAGTGGAAGGATTACCTGCACCAGGAAACGAAGCCGGCCACAGCCGTCCATTTTGGCTGCGTCCTCGAGGTCCTGGGGAATGGTCATAAACGCCTGGCGGAGCATAAAGATGCCGAAAGCACTGGCTAAAAAAGGCACCATCAACGCCATGTAAGTGTCCAACCAGCCCAGCTCCTTAAGCAGCAGGTACGACGGGATGAGTGTCACCTGTGCGGAGATCATCGTCGTGCTGAGGAAAAGAGTAAAAGCGACGTTTTTACCCTTGAACTCCATCCGGGCAAAGGCATAAGCGGCCAGCGAGCAGGTGATCAACTGCCCTGCCGTGACAATGACAGCCACGAAAAGACTATTGAAGAAATAGCGGCCAAAGGGAGCAGCGTTCCAGGCATCAACGTAATTGTGGAAATGCCATTCGCGGGGAATCCAGGTGGGTGGGTAAGTGAAAATCTCCTCGGTGCCCTTGAGGGAAGTGGAGATCATCCAGATGTAGGGCATCATGACCACTATCGCCGCGCAGCTCAGAAACACGTACCAGAAAATAGCAAAAGCCGCCTCACGAGGACGCCGCAACAGTCTGGGGCGTGTGGCAGAGCGTAACTCAACTCGACTGGTCATCCCAACCCCTCAATCGTAATGTACGCGCGAACCCACGACCTTGAACTGGATAAAGGTCAGCACCAGCAGCAACGCAAACAGCACCGCCGCCACTGCCGATGCCTTACCCATGCGGAAGGTCTCGAAGGCTTGCTGATATAGATAATAGACAATGGTCGTCGTTCTCCCCAACGGCCCCCCCTGAGTCATCACGTGCATCTGGGCAAAGGCCTTGAGCGAGTTGATCACGGAGATGACCATAATGTAGAAAGTCGTGGGTCCCAGCAATGGCCAGGTGATCTTCCAGAACTTGGTCCATCCCCCAGCGCCGTCAATCTCTGCCGCCTCGTAAAGACGTGAAGGAATATTCTGCAAACCGGCCAGGAAAATGATCACGTTATAGCCCATCCCCTTCCAGATGCCCATAGCAATGAGCGCAGGCATGGCCAGGTGCGGATCGCGCAGCCAGGATTGCGGTGACAAGCCCAGTTTCAACAGGAGACTGTTCAGCAAGCCATAGTCCGCCGGGTGGTAAATCCACATCCACACCACCGAGACCGCCACCGTGGAGGTGATGGTGGGCAAGAAGTACGCCGTGCGGAAGAGTTCCACGCCGCGCAGTTGGCGGTTGAGGAATAGAGCGAGAAGAAGCGAGATGGCCATGTTGAGCGGAATGCCGCCCAGGGCATAGTAGAACGAGTTGAACACCGACTGGCGAAAGGCAGGCGCGTCAATTGGGTCGGTGAAAAGCCACTTGAAATTATCCAGGCCGATGTAGACAGGTTGGTGAGGCAGATTCCAGCGGTAAAAGCAGATGACGAGCGAGAAGATGACCGGGAAAAAAGTGAAGACGGCGAAAACGAGAAAGCTGGGCAGCAGAAAGAGATAGGCCGTGAAAGTTTCCTCTCCCCAACGTTTCCACCAACTCTTCGCGGGTTTTCGCGGAATGGGGTTGTGCCTGGTTGACCCCGATGCTGGAGCACCAGGGTGAGAGCGCGACTCACCCTTGATCACGTAAGCACCTCCGTGCTCTCGTAACCCGATGTGAACAATTGTAATATACAATTGTTCATGCTGGCGCTATTTTAGCACATCTCCCCATTTGTGTCAACTCCACCAAAACGCAAATTGCGACACACCTCCGAGGTGCGTCGCAATTTGCGGGGCCAGCGCGGGTAGAACAGACAACCTTATTAACCCAGCCGGCGGGGCCGCAGATACCCACCGCCCTGAAGCCGCGTCGTGCCCACCACCAGCCGGAAGGCCCGCTCGTCTACGCTCTCCAGCTTTCCCCGGGCCTCTATCTCGTCACCGGCGTCGGCTGCCTCACAGTACAGCCCTTCGTAGGAGACGACCTCCTCGATCTCGACGTCACCAACGGATCCCTCAATCTCTTGTTCGAGAATGGTCACGTCCCCGAGGCGATAGATGGCGGGCAGGAACATGGATTCGCTCGCCTCCACGACCGTGGCCGCAATGCGCACCACCCCCCGGTCGCGGTAGACGTGATCCCCGTACCCTTCCCGAATCTCCTCATCGCAGCGGGTGGGATGCAGGGAGAAATACCGCTGTCCAAAGTAACCGTAGCGCCACCTACGGTCGGCCAGATAACGGGCTTGGTCGTAGGTCAGTGGAAATCGTTCGGCAATATTCTGAGACCAAGCCCGTCGCTCCTCCTCGCCGACCGGCCTAAAGCGCTCGCTCCGGCCCTCCTGTATCATCGCCTTGAGCCGCCGAGCATTCTCCAGGCCGTAGACTATGAGATCAATGTCCGAAAAACGGGGATCGTGGATGCCCAGGAGAATGGAACCGGTGATTCCCAGATTCTCCGCGCCGATCCCGGCGTGGGCCACGATCTCGGCCACCATGTCGCACAACTCTTCTTCCAACGCATCACGCGGGTGGGCGAGTATCTGGGCCAACCTGTCCTCCGGGCAGTAGTACTCTTTGACGTATTGGTGAGGGATCATCGAGAACCTGATACCCCTGACCGGGCAGTAGTGGACGTAATGGGGGTAGTGCTGTTCCAGAAATTCAACGATAGCCGCGACTTTACGTACGTGGTAATAGCTCATCTCACGGCGATAAAAGACCTCGCCGCCCTTCCACTTCCCCACCGGGGCCGGCGAATACTTCAGGTAAGCCGTGTACTTGTCCGGGGGATGCAGATAGCCTGTCACGCAGAAAAGCATCCCCTCCGTGGTCTGAATGAAATCCCTATCCTTTGGTTTTCGCATCTGCCTCCAATCCCTGGCGTTAGCCATTAGCACTGGCTGATAAGATAATCATCACGCCGCCCACCCACGATCAGGCGGTGGTACGTCGCGCCGTTCTGTAATGTAACCTTCTCCAGTTCTCCCTGGGCAATGATTTTCTCCCCCGCGCGGGCCTGCTCGCAGAAGCGCCCCCGGTACGAAACAATCTCCCGTAGATCCGGCACCTGTTCGCCAACCAGAAAACGCACTTCCTCGATTCCGTAGCGACAAGGGGTGAAAATGGCCTCGCTATCGTCCGTGACCCGCGCCCGGATGCGGGCAGGCCTCAGGGGCGTGTATCGTCGCTCGCCGTACTTTTCCCCGATCTCCGCCACGTCTTTGACGAAGCGCATGAAATACTCACGCCCCCGGTAGCGGCCCTCGTTGACCTTTCGCGCCTGGAGGCGGATGAAATCGGCGAGGGGCACGCCGGTATCCGCCGCGTGGACAGCATGCAGCGCGCGCAGACCCTGCTCGTCCAAGCGCGTCACCTCGCTGGAGGGATCGTCCAGTAAGTGGCCCAGGGCACGGTACACCTTCCGCCCGGCCTCCGTTCCGTAGACCACCAGGTCCAGGTCCGAGGTGGGAGTATGCAATCCCAACAGGATCGAACCGGAGATACCCAGGCACGCGGCGGGCACCCCGGCGGTCCGGTGCAGGAGCTCGGCGAAGCGCAAGGTTGCCTCCTCCGCCTCGTCACCGGGGCCCCGCCGGCGGAGCTCAGCCAGTTTGCAGCGCGGGTCGTAGATTCGCCGGATGCGCGCACGGGGCACGCCCTGGAGTTGCGTGCCCAAAACGGGGTCGAAGAACAGATAGGCGGGAAAACGTGCCTCCAGGATGCGAACCTGCTCGTCGAAATGGTAGACCCGTCGGTAGCGCACGCCCTCGCGCTCGCGGTCGGCCTGCGGGTCCGGGACGTAGCGCAGGTAGGCTATCACCGCATCGGGGGGATGGACCAGCCCTTTGACGGTGAAGATCAGACCCTCCTGCGTCTCCAGGGCAAAGCCCTCTTGGATGTGCTGGGTTCTCATTTCGTTCTCATTTCATTCTCATTGAAAATCATAACGCGGCCTCCTGCCGCAACCAATCTTTGGGACACGGATTCACACGGATTTTCACGGATTTCTATTTTTTTCTCATCTGTGTTTATTTTTCAGTACTTTTGCAGATTTCACAAAGTGGCTATGCATGGATCGCTCCCCCCTCTAGCTCCCCCCGTTTCACGGGGGGAGGACAGGCTTCCCCCCTGCGAGCGGGGGGGGGGACTGAGGCTCTCAGGTGTAGGTTTTTCTGTCGGGGGCTAGTGCCCGAT
>JAGGZG010000175.1 GCA_021162125.1 Anaerolineae bacterium | reverse complement strand
GTGTTAGCTGCGCTATTGTATTTGGCACTGCTCGTGAACCTCTTCTTTGCCTGTAGCAGCGCCTGGTCGGGAGGGGGGTGCATCAAAGATATTGGCTCCCCTGTTGAAGAGGCGTGGTATGAGAGCAAGGAGTGTGGCTGGCCACTGACGTATTACCTGGAGACCAAAGAGGGTTGCTTCGAGCAGGCCAAGCGCACCTCTGACTGGCAGATCACCGGACTGGTGGCTGATGGTTTGCTGTGCCTGGCGCTCGCCATTGCACTGTATTGGTTGGTCGTAGCTTCATTAGCGCGATGCGGCGGTGGCTTCCTTGACACTCCATCCATCCCAACTACAATGCCCTTGCTACGGACCCGCGAGGACGTGTTCGGCGGCACGCTGGCCCTTCGACTGTGCTCCCTTCGACAGAGTTTACGGTGAGCGAACCTGTCTTGAGCGTAGTCGAAGGAGTCGAACTGCTCAGGACAAGGGCGACGTTGGCCGTAGCGTAGGCAGTCTCTGAAATGCCCGCTGGCGAACAGAAAGGTCACCGATGAGAGAGTCAGCCACAATTCGCCTTTCTCTCGATGGCTACACAATACTGCTATGGAGATAGGATATGTCTCAGCCACCCAGTATGCGCTTCATCCGTAACCACATCCGTGCGAAACGCTATCGTCTTACCAAACACGCAACCATTGTCCGCCTAGAGCGAGGGATCACCATTGCTGAGATAGAACGATCTCTGCTGAATGGCGAAATCATCGAACGATATCCAGATGCTCAGCCATACCCATCTTGCCTCGTACTGGGTTGGTTGGCTTCAGGCGACCCGCTACACCTCGTTTGTTCAAGGGGGAGCGTTGAGCCAGCGTTGCGTGTCGTGACGCTATATGAACCGGAGGATGCCCTATGGGAAAGCGATTACAAGACCCGAAAGGTGAGAAAATGAAAGAGACAGTTGATCGGTGTGACCTGTGCGGCGGTGAATTGAAGCCTGGTAAGACCACGCTGGAAATCTGGCGTGGGGAAGAATTGCTTGTCATCAGGGATGTCCCGGCCGATGTGTGTCAGCAATGTAACGAGGCTTACATCTCCGCCGATGTTTCCGAGCGACTTGATCACTTCCTGGAGGAGTATCAGCGACATCGGCCGGAGCGATACCTTGCTGTGCCTCAATATTCTGCCGTGCAGGCGATGGGGGGATAGTGTGGGAACGGGCGAACTGCGTCTCACGCGCGGTTTGTAAAGTGGCCGCAGGCCATTTAGTCGAGCGCCAGGCGCAGACCACCGTCATGTTAGGCGAAACATCGCACCTCCGTCTGCCACGCCGAGGAAGCCGTGCAGGCCGCCCGGGATGCGGGTCTGACGAACGTGCGCATCGGAAATCGGCATCTGCTGTCGCGGGCTTATTAGCTTCAGCAGTGAACTGCCTTAATGGGCGAGGGTCTCCTGACCGAGCCCATTCGCCTCGGTCGGGGGACCTTCGGCGAATATAAATTCTGGCCGTTCTACTCGGAAGGCGTCCTGTGCTCAAGTACACATTTTTCACCAGAGTCCAGTGCTACATTGAACCTGATGGGACAGAGATCGAACTCGTGATCGGCGATTGGGGGAGACGATGAAACGACTGATTGCCACAGCAGTGCTGCTTCTCCTAACCGCCTGCGGCGGGCCCCGCGTCTTGCATCTGCCGTGGGGAGCCGAGGGATACGCCCTGGCTTTTGCGCCGGATGGGAAGGCCCTGCTGGTCCTCTATTCCCCCGGCACCGTCGAATGCCGGGACTTGCCGGGCGGGCGGGTGCGCTGGCGCGTGGAGGGATTGTGGGATGGCTTGAGGGCCACCTTCTCCCCCGACGGGCAAGAGGTAGCAGTTTCCAGCGAAGGCCGCCTCCTTTTCTACGACGCCGATGATGGAGAACCACGCGGCGAGATTGACCTGGTAGCACAGCAGGGGCTCGACATCAAGCCCCCGCTCTACAGTGTCCTTCACATCCAGTACTTGTCCGCCGACAGGCTAGCCCTGCTGACCCAGCACCGCAACATCCTCTTCCTGGAGACCTGGAACCGTGATGGGAGCCTGGCTGGGGAAGTGGTATCCTTGGGCGACCGAGGCAACCCAGATTGGTGGCACCCTTTCTCCCGCGATGGGAGTCAGGCAGCCTATGTCGGATACGATACCCTAGGCTTGGTGGACGTAGCAGCGGGTGAGTGCCGGGAATGGAACATACAGGATCAACTGCCCGCCTACCGACATGTCTCCACTCTGGCCCTCTCCCTTGATGGGGACGAGGTAGCCGTGGGGTTGGCCGATATGAGCTACCTATGGAGTACTCCGGACCCTCATCCTCGCATCGCGGGGCCGATGATACTCCGCTTCGACACCCGCACGGGAGAGATACTCTCCCGCCACGACGCCCCGGACGATACATTGCCGGTGGGTGAGATGTTCGTCTCCTTGGCCTACAGTCCCGACGGACGCTTCCTGGCGGCGACGACGCTCAATACCAACGGCTTGTTCCTCTACAACCTCGCCGATACGAAGGCGGAGCCTCAAGTTCTCTGCCGGGGCGAGGATTGCTGCCGCCATTTCCCTCTCTTCTCCCCTGACGGAAGCACCCTGGCGACGGTGTGCGGACGACGGATAACGTTGTGGAATTTGGGGGAACAAAAGTGAAACAATGGTCTCAGTCCTAATCATTCTGGTCCCGGCAATGATGACCCCGGCAGGGAGGAGGGCACTCGCCGGCAGTTTCTCCTTTGGTCGGGATTCGGATGCCCCAACTTGTTAGGGGTGCCCGCCGGCAAACCCAAACAAGTTTGAGCTTCCAGTGCGCCCACCACGGCAATTCCCAGAGAACCATTATACGAGGAGGTACAATGACTGGATCGGACAGAAGCAAGAACCCGATGAATAGCAGGTTGCATTTAGATGTGCCAGCCGTGCTCATTATATTGACCCTGCTGGCGTCGGCGTGCGGGCCGCCACCCACGCCGGCACCGGTGCCGTGCGACACCCTGCCATATTCCTTCTTGCCGAATGATCTGGCCTTCGACCATGATGGCAACCTCTGGATCACAAGCTCTGACGGAGCCCTGCGGCTGGACACAGCGAGCGGCCTGTGCACCCATTTCACCAAAGAGAATGGGTTAGCGGAGGAGCTTCTCGCCGCCGTCGCCGTGGGTCCCGATGGCGACGTATGGTTGGGTGGGTATCGGAACGGGGACATCTCCCGTTTTGACGGGCGGCGCTGGACCACATACACCGACTACGACGGCTCGGCTGATAAGGGGAACGGCATCTTCGACATCACCGTAGCACCCGATGGCGCCCTCTGGTTTGGCGTCGCCCGCTATGCCTACCGCTTCGACGGCCAAACATGGACGGCGTACACCGCCGACGATGGTCTACCGCGCCTGGGCGTCACCGCTATCGCCGCAGCACCCGACGGGACGATCTGGTTCGGCGGTACAGAGACGACCGCCGGCACAGGGGGCCTCGCTCGATTTGACGGCGAAAGTTGGACTTCCTACACCAGAGATGACGGTCTGGTGGACAACGACATCGAGGCCATCGCCGTGGCCCCTGACGGCGCGGTCTGGGTTGGCACCCGGCGGGGCGTTTCCCGCTTCGACGGAGAGGCATGGGTCACCTACACCGAAAACGACGGATTAGCCAACAATTGGGTCAGGGACATCGCCGTGGGGCCAGACGGCGCAGTGTGGTTCGCTACCCCTGAAGGCATTTCACGCTTCGATGGTGAGCATTGGACCATTTACACCGAGAGCGATGGACTGCTCAGCGACAGTGGTCGGGCCATCACCGTGGCCCCCGATGGCCGGATTTGCGCCGGCGTGACCGGAGGTGTCTCCTGCTTCGACGGCGAGCGTTGGAGCGCGTACAAAGTGGGGCGCGGCGTCCCGACGCCCTCCCCGGCGCCCGGAGGCACGCCGCTGTCGACCCCGACGCCCTTGTCGATGCCGGCGCCATCGCCCACCGCCATGTCCTCGTCCCCGTTCAACACTGCTACCTGGCCGGGCGAGGAGATACACCACCCCTGGGTCGCCCCCGACAGCCGTCTCCGGCTGGCCACCGACGCCGGCATCCGGTGCTTCGACCCCCAAACGCAGACCTGGACGATACTCCGCGCCGCCGGCGGAGGGCTATATCAGGGCCACTTCCTCACCGAACGTGGCCCTCGACGGCGCGGGCAACGTCTGGGTGGGCGACTGTATCGGGATGAGGTTTCACTTGAGGCAGCGTGAGGTTTCAATGCCATGAAAGGCATCGCTCATTTCATCTCCGGCGTGGCCGTGGCCACCTTCTTTCCCCAGGCGGTACAGGCCGCCGCGCAGGACCTCTCGTTTATCCTGGTGCTGGGCGGCATCGGCGGTATCCTGCCCGACACCCTGGACTTCAAACTGGCGCGCTATTTCGAGCACGTGGACTACAGCATTGATCCCGACCCCGCCGCCCCGAACCCGCAGGCCATGGCCGAGACCCTGGCCCGCGCGATGGATCAGGCTTTCGAGGGCGGGCCGGTCACGGTTCAGCTCCACACCATGAAGCTGGGTGCCGACCTGTGGCGCCAGTACCGCGTCCTCTTCGACACCGAGGCTGGCGAGGTCATCGTTCGCATCGGGCCGCTGGTCACCACAGCGCAGGTGCCCTATCCCGGCAGCGAACCCGTTGAACCGGCCGAGGGCCGCGCGCCCGTGAGCGCGCCCATGCGTCCCACCTACGACGCCGAAGTGGTGGTGGACATCTTCAGTGGCCCCTCGCTGACTTTCCAGCGCCGGGGCGACGCGGTAGACATCATCTTCCTGCCCTGGCACCGCCGCTGGAGCCATTCCCTGACCCTGGCCCTGGCCCTCGGTTTGCTGGGCGCATTGTTCAGCCCACTGCACGGCCTGGTGTTAGGCCTGGGCGCGCTGGTGCACATCCTGGAAGACCAACTGGGCTACATGGGTAGCAACCTCTTCTTCCCGCTGACCCGCCGCCGCGTCCCCGGCCTCAAGCTGCTGCACTCCGGCGACGCCCTGCCCAACTTCCTCACCGTGTGGCTCAGTCTGGTACTCATCGTCTTTAACTTGGACCGCTTCTCCGATGCCCCGCTTCTGCAACCCCTGCCTTATTTTCTGATCACTCTCCTCGTGCCCTGGACGTTGATCCTGGGGGCGAGTTGGATGCTGGGCCGCAAACGAGCGCCACGTACCCCAGAGGCCATCGCCGTCAGCGAGGTGCTGGAGGAGGCGGCGGAAATTGAGTAGGTTGGGTTTCGGCTGCGCCTCAACCCAACCTACTACGGGCTATTCGAGGTTGTTAAGGTTCGGGTCCAGTATACAAGTATACAAGTTAAGGCGCAGCCGAAACCCAACATCTCGCGAGGGAATGACCGATGCAATATCGGAGAGCTCGCACAGCAGGGGGCACATACTTTTTCACATTGGTCACCTACAACAGGCGTAAGTTTCTGTGCGACCCTGAAAACATTGTTCTGTTGAGAGTGGCCTTCCGCTATGTGATGGCTCGACACCCCTTCAAGATCGAAGCGATTGTCGTGCTGCCCGATCATCTGCATTGCATCTGGACGTTACCCGAGGGGGATAGCGAATTTTCAACCCGCTGGCGGCTGATCAAGAGCTACTTCACGCGGAAATGCGACGCGACTTACCGTGGTCGTGTGTCTATTTCACGGGAACGGAAAGGCGAACAAGCGGTATGGCAACGGCGATTCTGGGAGCATCAAATCCGGGACGAGCGGGATTTCATCCGGCACGTAGAGTATATCCATTATAACCCTGTGAAACACGGTTTGGTGAAGGCACCGCGAGAGTGGCCGTATTCGAGTTTCCATCGCTATGTGCAGAAGGGCATTTATGATGCGGCGTGGGGTGATGGAGATGAAATAGTCTTTCCCGTTGGCATTGGTTCCGAATGACGTGAGGCGTTGGGTTTCGGCTACGCCTCAACCCAACCTACGGGTTGCTACGGGTTGCCGACAAGACGAAAGGGGGCGTTATGAAGGCAGGTATCCGCTATCGAGTCAAGCCGCTACTCTTTACCCTTGCCCTGGGCCTCGTGGCCACGGTAGCGCTGCTAGCGTGGATGGGCCACGGCGCGGCAGCCAAACCCCGGACTCAATCCGGCGACCCGCCGACGGGCATTCTCATCTCCGCCGTATATCCCGACGGCTACACACCCAGCACCGAGTACGACGAGGCTTTTCGCCTGACCAACGTCTCCACCAGCACCGTGACCCTCACCGAGACCTGGCAGGTGCGCGACGCCAGCGAGCGCACCGCCGTCTTCTCCGGCACCACGGTCATCGGGCCGGGACAGAGCGTGTGGTGCGCCCGGCGGGCGGTGGACTTCGAGCGTTACTTCGGCTTCAAACCCGACCTGGAATGGGAGGACTCGGACCCCACCGTGCCCGATATGTCCACGCCGGGCAGCGCCGTGCAGTTCAGAAATGCTGGCGGCCAACTTTTCCTGCTGTACACCCGTACCAACGACACGGCAAACGATGGCTGCGCTGATGGCTGGTACGCGGGGATCAACTCACCGGCGAGTCAGAAAGCCACCATGGAACGCCGCGATCCCACGGAAGCGGACACGGCCAGCAACTGGGCCACGGCGACGGCCACGGGCGTGGGCCTGGACGCCGAGAACAACCCCATCACTGGCACGCCCAAAGCGGCCAATTCCGTGCTCAGCGGCACGCTGGCCCACCGCGCCGGTGAGGTGGTCATTAACGAGGTGGCCTGGATGGGCACCGCAGCTTCCACCTACGACGAATGGATCGAACTCAAGAACAACACCGACCAGGACATTGACCTCAACGGCTGGACCCTGGCAGCCGAGGACGGCTCGCCCTCCATCGCCCTCACCGGCACTATTCCCGCCCACGGGTACTACCTCTTGGAGCGCACCGATGATACCACCGTGAGCAACATCCCTGCCGATCAGACATACACTGGCGGCCTTGAAGACGGCGGTGAGGTGCTTACCCTACGCAACGACGTGGTGGTGGATACCTTTGTCTACGGCGATGGCGACACCAACGTCAGCGGGTGGAGCGGCGAGGCCGTGCAACCCTACCCCGGCTACTCGTCTGCGGGCCAAATCCTCTACCGCAAGCGGAACGAATCCACCGCCCTGCCCCTGGAGGATACCGACACCGCCGCCGATTGGGCGCAGTCCACCGCGCCGGGGGCCAACCTCTTCGGCCCGGTGGACGAGGGCGACCTCTACGGCAAGAAGGTGCAGTACCCCGGCTGGGACCTGGATACCTTCACCCAGACCCTGAAGATCACGCGCACGGCCACGCTGACCATCGCTGTCGCCCCCGACAACAGCTACGAGGCTGTGCGCGCCTTCTTCCAGAGCGCCCAGCAGAGCATCCTGCTGGAGGGCTACACCTTCGAGAACGCGCACCTCACCGGCGTGATCACCGAGGCCCTCCAGCGCGGCGTTACCGTGACCATGTTACTGGAAGGCGGCCCCGCCTCCGGGATAACCGACCAAGAGCGGTGGGTCTGCCAGCAGATCGCAAACGCCGGGGGCAACGTCTACCTGATGCACAACGACCCCGGCGCGGATATTCACGACCGCTACGCCTATCAGCACGCCAAGTTCGCCATCGTGGACGGCCAGCGAGTGCTCATCGGCTCGGAGAACTTCGGGCCCAACGGCATGCCCGCCGACGATAAAACCGACGGCACCTGGGGCCATCGCGGCGTCGTCCTCGTCACCGACGCGCCAGAGGTGGTGGCTCACGCGGAGCGCATCTTCTCCGCCGACTGCGATCCTACCCATCATAACGACATCGTGGCCTGGGGCACCGCGCCCTACACCCCGCCAGTCAGCTACACCCCGGTCTACACCTCTGGCGGCTGGTCGTATCCAGTGCAGTTCCCCACTCCCTTTATCCTGCCGAACACCGAGATGGCCTTTGAGGTCGTGCAATCGCCGGAGACCAGCCTACGCGAGACCGATGGCCTGCTGGCGATGGTGGCCCGCGCCGGCGTGAGCGACACCGTCCTGGTCGAGCAGATGTACGAGCGCCCCCACTGGGGCAACAACGCCGAGGACGACCCCAACCCCCGCCTGGAGGCCTACATCGCCGCCGCGCGCCGGGGGGCGACCGTGCGCATCCTTCTCGACAGCTACTATGATGATCCTGAAGAGGCGAACAACAACGCAGCCACGTGCAGCTACGTGAACACCATTGCCGTATCCGAGACACTGGCCCTGGAATGTCGCCTGGGCAACCCGGCCGGCCTGGGCATCCACAACAAGATGGTCCTGGTGGACGATGCCCAGAGCGACGATGACTACCTGCACGTGGGCAGCCTCAACGGCACCGAGACCTCGGCCAAGGCCAACCGCGAGCTGGCCCTGCAGGTCTGCTCCGCCGAGGCCGGCGCGTACCTGGCCGGGGTGTTTGACTACGACTGGGACGCCGCTCCCTCTCTATCCCCCGGCCAGAACGCCGTCTACCTGCCGCTGGTGACGAAGGATTACGTACCGGTGGCCAACCACCTGCTCATCAGCGAGGTGCTCTACAATCCCGCCGGGGACGATGCGGGCAAAGAGTGGATCGAGCTGTACAATCCTACGGCCATCACCGTCACCCTGGCCGGATTTCGGCTGGGCGACGCGGTGAACCCCGGCGACTACGAGCGCCTCTACCAGTTCCCGGACGGGGCGCAGATCGGGCCAGGGCAGACGCTGGTCATCGCCCAGACGGCCACCGGCTTCCGCAGCTTCGGGTACGGCACCCAGGCCGATCCCGATTACGAACTGAACAACACCGACCCGGCCATCCCCGACCTGACCCCCACGAACTGGGGCGACGGTGATTTCACCCTGGGCAACAGCGGCGACGAAGTACTGCTCCTGGATGCCAGCGGTGCGGCCGTGGACGTGGTAGTCTACGGCACTGGAAGCTACCCCGGCGTGGCTCCTTTCACCGATCTGGCCTCGGTGTATAGCGACGACTCCCTGGAACGCTGGCCCGCCAACCGCGACTCTGGCGACTGCGCCCGCGATTTCCGCGTGAATTACGCCCCCGCCGATCCGGGGAGTGTGACCGTGTGGTAGATACCTGATCCGGTCAGGAAAGCAAACAGCCCCCTGTGAATGTGTCACAGGGGGCTGTGCTCATAATTTCTACGCCCCACGTCAATACGCATTCCGGTCGGTGAAAGCCATGAAGATGGTGCGGATCAGAATCTTGATGTCCAGCCACAGCGACCAGTTCTCGATGTACCACACGTCGTACTTGGTGCGTTCGGTGAT
>JAGGZG010000210.1 GCA_021162125.1 Anaerolineae bacterium | reverse complement strand
GAACATGACCTTGCCCCCGCCGTCCAGGTAAGCCCGCAGGGTCTTCGCCTCCTCGTCCGAGAAAGGAACCTGCGGGGCGGCCAGGATCAGGGCAGCGGCGTCCGCGGGCACGGTGTCGGTGATGGTGGACAGGTTCAGCATGCCGACCTGGTAGTTTTCGTCCAGCAGCGCCTGGCGAATGGTGCTGTAACTGCCTTGACCAGTACCCTGCGGGTCGTGCTCCTTGTGGCCAGTGATGAAATATAGCTTCTTAGTCTCTTCCTGAGTAACCTTGAGGATGGCACTGGTGATGTCCTTCTCGGAGGGATAATACACCTCCTGACGGCGATCTTCCTGCTGAAAGAGTATCGTGCCGTCGCGGGTGATCCCGTACTGGCGGGCCACGCCGGGCTGCAACTCAGGATCAATCGCCTGGTAGCGCAGCTTGTCGGTGTGGTAGAGGTACTCCTTGATCAGATCGTCGGCCTCCTGGCGAGCGTAGTAGTTGGCGGTGAAAAAGGCGGTGATGTCCACCGGCTCCTTCAACTCAGCTAGAATCTGGATGGTCTGTGGGGAAAGGGAGAACTCCTTGCCGGCCGTCAGGTCGAAGCGCTTGTGATGGCGGTTGCCCAGGAAATTCACCAGTACCAGGATGCCAATGAGGGCCACACTCATCAGGGTGGCACTCCCGCCGTAGCGCGCAGTGCGCCCGGTCAGCGCTTTCTTCACCTGGTCGGGTCTGAGCAGAATGAACAGCCCGACGAGTGCCAACCCCAGGGCCAGCAAGACCTCCACCGTGGTATTGAACTGCCGGGTCAGGAAATACAGGCCCGATCCGGCAGCTAAGGCCAGTAAGCCAGCGTACATCAGGTACGTTGCGATTGACTGTAATCGAGCACGCATCTATCGCCACCTCCTTGTCTCCAGCACGCGGGTGGCCAGGAACAGAGCGGCCACGATTACGCTCAGGTAGTACAGGACGTCTTTGGTGTCCACTATCCCCCGCAAGAAGTCGAAGAAGTGCGAGCTGAGTGATAGATAGGTGAGTACACCGGAGACCGGCGGGCCGGCGAACTGGGACAGGGCGTCTATCAGCCAGGCCAGCACCGTCAAGCCCACGCCCAGCACCGCGGCCACAATTTGATTGCGGGTCAGTGCCGAGGTAAGGGTGCCCAGCGCCAGCAACGTCCCGCCCAGCAGCAACAGTCCGCCGTATCCGGTGAGCACCGGTCCCCAGTCGGGGTTACCGTAGCGCCACAGGATCAGCGGGTAATAGCCAGTGAGCAACAAGATGCCAGCGAACAGGCCCAGGCTGGCCAGCCACTTGCCCAGCACTACCTCCCAGTCCTGCACCGGTGAGGTGAGCAGCAGTTCAATCGTCCCCGACCGCTGCTCCTCGGCCAGGAGGCGCATGGTCAGCAGGGGGGCGACGAAGAGCAGAATGGTCGTCAGGTTGCCGAAGAGATAGCGCAGTGTCGCCTCCCGCGAGATGAGCAAGATCGCGGCGAACAGGTATCCGCTGAGTAACAGGAAAGCCGCTGTGACTACGTAGGCGATGGGTGAGACGAAATAAGCGTGCAGTTCGCGTCCGGCAATGGCCAAAGTGTTGCGCATGATGCTACCTCCCCTCCACGGTTTGCTCGGTCTGCTCGTCGAGCACCGGGGTTGCCGTATCCTCAGCCGTTAACTTGAGGAAGATGTCCTCCAGGCTCATCTCGATGGCCCGCAGTTCCAGCAGCCCCCAGCCACCGTTCACTACCGTGGCAGCTATCGCTGTCCGGCAATCCTGGCCCTGGGCACAGGTCACACCATAGGAGCCACCATCCTCCGGCTCGACGCCGGTCACGCCGGGCACCCGGCTCAGCGCCGCGATTACTTCCGGGCCCGGCTGCGCCACCTGGACGTGCAGGAGTGTGCCCCTGGTCAGGCGGTCGGTGAGCTGCTGGGACGTGCCCTCGGCCACGATCTCCCCCTCGTTGATGATCAGCACCCGGTCACAGGTCTGTTGTGCCTCGGAGAGGATGTGAGTGCTGAGGATGATGGTCCGCTCGTGCCCCAGTTCTTTGATGAGCTCGCGCACCTCGATGATCTGCTTGGGGTCCAGGCCAATGGTCGGCTCATCGAGGATGAGCACTTCGGGATCGTGTACCAGAGCCTGGGCCAGGCCCACGCGCTGGCGGTACCCCTTGGATAGCTTGCCGATGATTGTGTCGGCTTTGTCTGTGATGTGGCAGGCCTCCATCGCCGCATCCACCTGCCCTTTCCTGTTGGTGACGCCCCGAATGCGGGCCATGAAGGCCAGGTAAGAGCGCACGGACATCTCTGGGTACAAGGGTACAGTCTCCGGCATATATCCAATCCGGCGACGCACTTCCAACGAGTCGTCAAACACGTCGAAGTCGGCGACGCGCGCCGTGCCCGCACTGGGCGGCATATATCCGCTCAGGATGCGCATAGTGGTCGTCTTGCCGGCTCCGTTCGGCCCGAGGAAACCCAGGATCTCCCCCCGCTCCACGCGGAAGTTGAGATCGCGGATGGCTGCCAGGTCGCCGTAGTACTTGGTCAGGTTCTCGACTTCGATCATGGCATTCTTTCCCTCCTTAAAACGGACCCGTGGATCGTACCTAAATGAAAAGCACAATGCTCCGCGCTGGGGCTTCACAATGTGCTCTCTTGCGTGTCTAGTTTGATGTACTATACCACAACCACACGTGTCTGTCAAATTTATTGAGTGTAGCTCAAATCTGTGGTGAGTTCCAGAACCGAGTAAGTTGCAGCTTATGCCTGCTCATACAAGGCTGTGACTCCCCGTGGGATCACGCCGTACCTTAACAACTAGGAAGGAGTTTCCCATGACTCTCTATATCGGCATCGATGTGGCCAAGACCTTGCGGCAGCGGTCAGCACGTTTCGTACGAAAGACACTGCTCCCCTCCAAGTCTGATGTGTACCACGAAGCCGTGCTGAAACTGTACCTCCATTACTACAACACGGTGTGGTGTTCACTCATGAGTTAATATGTAACCACTACCTATTCACTATCCCCCGTAAAGCGACTGAGCCTTCGGAGGTTCTAATCAAACAGCCAGAGTTTGAGATTGTCGAAGCGAATGGTGACCGGCACGTCGTCGTAGGACTGGGCCCACAGGGCGATGTCGCCCCTGGCAAAAGTCGTGTCTTCGATGTCGGTGAGATATGCCCCATTGGCGTAGAAGCTCAACCGTGAGCCACGACACGCCACCCGCAGGTGATTGGTTTCCGTACCCTGATTGACTTCCGGTGAGGAAAGCCA
Organism: Anaerolineae bacterium; assembly: GCA_021162125.1. GTDB lineage: Bacteria > Chloroflexota > Anaerolineae > JACIWR01 > JACIWR01 > JACIWR01. The sequence goes on along the minus strand of JAGGZG010000210.1, from coordinate 456 downwards.
GTCCACCAGATTCGTCCATTCACCGTCTACCACCTTGACGATGCGGTACATGCCCGTGCTGCTCACGGTGAAAGCGTAAAAGTTCTTAGAATCCTGAATGCGAAAAGCGAAGCCCTGCGCGTTTACGTTCGGCCCGGCGATTTTGTGCACTTCTACCTCGACGGCGAAATCGCCGAATTTGTCGAAAGCTCGCGACCAGCCGACGGTATCGGGCTCGAGGATGGAAATTTCAAACTGGCCATCCACATAGCGGGCCTCGCGACCCTCGCCCAACTTGGTCTCCCACCCTCCTAGTCTTTTGCTAAAATCGTCCTCGAACTCGAACCCGGTCGCCGGCGGAGCGTTACTGTTCCCACACTTGTAAGTTATCAAAGGCGACCTCGAGGTTGTTTTCACCATCGGCCGGGGTCACGTAGAAGCCGATGCGCCCATCCAGGAAAGTGCTATCGGTAACGT
>JAGGZG010000041.1 GCA_021162125.1 Anaerolineae bacterium | reverse complement strand
CTCTAACGCCGTTCCACCTCCTTCCGCGCTAGAGAGCGCGGACTCCTCTTGGCATTACGAATTATGTAGAAAGTTAGCAGCATTGAGCTTTAGCTCCTCAGGCGCGGTTTCAACCGCTGGCCTGAGTGGTAACGATTCAGCTTATGAAGATGTCTAGGGGGTCGGGCAATCGTATAGGGCGGCGCTGACGATGGGCAGATTGGTCATGGCCACCAGGCCCGGATGGGCGTCCAGGACGCGGGGAATGGCGTTGACGACGATGGCCGCGGTAGCTGTGTCGCCGTGTACACTCTTGATTCGCATCTCCAGCGGTCGCGTGCCCTCGATAATCACCGCGTCCTCGGGCTCGGCCAGGCCGATGTACATTAAGATTTCGAGTTGAGAGCTCGAACGGAGTATACTTTGTTTCCGGTTTCAGGGCAAGCTTCCCCCGCTATTTCGCGTTTCCCCAGAAGTGTGATAAAATAGGCGGTCAGGAGGAGAGTTGCAAACGATGGGCATTATTGATTCGTTGTCGGCCGGCTTCAACACGGTAACTAAACGCATTTGGCTGATCCTCGTACCGGTGGCGCTGGACGTGTATCTCTGGCTGGGACCCCGCCTTTCCATCGCGCCCGTGATCCGGCGCTTGCTCCCCCTGTTCACCGTCCCGCTGGAGGTGGGAGCAGACTACCGGCAGATGGTCATTCAGAACCGCGAGCTTCTGCAACAGATGGAGCAGAGCGTTAACCTGTTCTCGCTGTTGAGCACCAGTGTACCCGGCGTGCCTACCCTGATGACCGGGGCAGCCCCACAGGCCACCTTCCTGCGTGTGGGCCCTCCGGTCTGGGAATGGAAAAGTTTGTGGGTCTACGGTGTGGCCATCATCCTGCTTTGGTTGGCGGGACTGCTCATTGGCAGTCTGTACCTGGCGGCTGTGGGGCACTCTGTGGACGCCGGTGACCAGCGTGCTGACGGTTCCGCAGGAGGGTTTCTGAGCCGTGTCCGGTTCGTGTGGGGGCGGGTGACGCTCCTTGCCGTGTTGGTGGGCGTGCTGGTCACTGTGATCGCCCTTCCGCTGTCGTTCATCCTGGGCATACTGGCACTACTGAACATGAATCTGGCGCTGATTGGGCTGACTCTGGTGACGGGCATGATGTTGTGGATAAGTTTCTACCTGGTCTTTGTAATTCCGGCTATCGTCGTGGACCGGACGGGGATGTGGCGTGCTATCTGGAACAGCCTGAACCTGGTGAGCCGCAATTTCTGGGCCACGCTGGGGCTGGTCCTGCTCAGTCTGTTCATCAACTTTGGGTTCTCCATCATCTGGCAGCGGATGAGTACCGGTTCGTGGCTGACGTTCGTGGCCATCGTGGGTAACGCCTACGTCGGCACCGGTCTGGTGGCAGCCATGTTCGTCTTTTACCGCAGCCGGTACACATTGTGGCAACAAGCATTGACCAGCAGATCACAACGCGGGGACTCGCTTGACAATGAATAACACCGGTGTTATACTCCGTTAAACGCGGAGGGATGTTCATCTGTGACTTCTGGAGGACGGGGCAGCCGATTAAGCGGATTGATCAAGAACCCCATTTTCTTGGGGAAAGCGGGGTTTTCAAGCGACAGAAAGAATATTGGTGACGAAGGGTGGTTGATACGTAATGGTAGATAGTCGTGTACAGAAATACGAGGCCAGTGACATTCAAGTGCTGGAGGGGCTGGAGGCCGTGCGCCGCCGGCCAGGGATGTACATCGGTTCGACGGACATCCGTGGTTTGCATCACCTGGTGCAAGAGGTGGTGGACAATAGCGTGGACGAGGCGCTGGCCGGGGCCTGTGATCGCATTGAGGTGGTCATCCATTCCGATAACACGGTCACCGTCGAGGATAACGGGCGTGGCATCCCGGTGGGCCTCCACGAGCAAACCGGCCGTCCGGCGCTGGAAGTGGTGATGACCGTGCTGCACGCCGGCGCCAAGTTCGGTGGGGGCGGGTACAAGGTGGCATCTGGGCTGCACGGCGTGGGAGTCTCGGCGGTGAACGCTCTCTCCGAGTGGATGGAGGTCGAGGTCAAGCGCGGCGGGAAACGCTATCGCCAGCGTTACGAGCGTGGCGTGCCCGTCACCGGCGTGGAGGTGATAGGCCCGGCGAAAGGCACGGGCACAAAAACCACTTTCCTGGCCGACGCTCAAATTTTCGAGAAGATTGACTTCAAATTCGAGGCGCTGGTTCAGCGTTTCCGGGAGATGGCTTTCCTCACCCGGGGGCTGACTATCCACTTCCGCGACGAACGCAAAGATCGAGAGATGTCCTTCTACTTCGAGGGTGGGATCACGTCTTTCGTTCGCTATCTGAACAAGAACCGTAACGCGCTGCACGAGCCGATCTACGTTACAAGGCAGGTCAACAGCACGGTGATCGAGGTGGCCATCCAGTGGACCGACGGGTACTCTGAATCGGTGTACGCCTTCGCTAACAACATCAACACGGTTGAAGGCGGCACGCACCTTACCGGATTCCGCTCGGCGCTGACCCGCACCCTCAACGATTACGCCCGCAAAGCGGGCCTGCTCAAAGACAACGAGCCCAACTTCACCGGCGAGGACACCCGCGAAGGGCTGACGGCCATCATCAGCGTGAAGATGACCGATCCCCAGTTCGAGAGCCAGACCAAGATCAAGCTGGGCAACGCCGAAGTCAAGGGCCAAGTGGAGTCCGTGGTCAGCGAGGCGCTATCGTCTTTCCTAGAAGAGCATCCCCGCCAGGCAAAGGGAATCATCCAGAAATGTCTCACCTCTTCGCGAGCCCGGCAGGCCGCGCGTCACGCCCGTGACCTGGTGATTCGCAAGAGCGCGTTGGAGAGCATGACCCTGCCCGGCAAGCTGGCCGATTGCTCCGAGCGCGATCCGGCCAAGACCGAGCTGTACATCGTGGAGGGTGACTCGGCTGGGGGCAGCGCCAAGCAGGGCCGTGATCGCCACTTCCAGGCCATTCTTCCTCTGCGGGGCAAGATTCTCAATACTGAGCGTGCCCGGCTGGACAAAATCCTCAAGAACAAAGAGGTGCAGGCTCTCATCTCGGCTCTGGGTACGAGCATCGGTGACCAGTTCAACCTGGATAACCTGCGCTATCATCGCGTGATCGTGATGAGTGTGGATGGGGACGAGATGACATTCATCCGCGATCCCCATGGGGATATCCATGCTGTCAAAATCGGCCCCTTCATCGAGGGGCTGGACGATGTCACGGGATATAGGGTGCTCTGCTTCGACGTGAATACGGGCCGCGTCAGGTTCAGGCCGCTGAAGGCCGTGATCTCCCATCCTCTCTCCGAACCGCTGTATGAGATCGAAACCGCTTACGGACGGCGGGTGCGGGTGACGGCATCACATAGCGTTTTTGTCCATGAGGATGGGCAAATTGTGCTCAAACGGGGCGACGCTGTGCGACCCGGTGACCTGCTAGTCGCGCCGCGTTCTCTGCCTTTGCACGGCGATGACCCCCCTCGCCAGTTGGACGTGCTGCGTCTGCTCCTCACACACCGAGAGCAGTTAGATGTGGAGATATTCGTGCGCGGGGAGGGCGTCGAGGAGTTGCTGAAAGCTCGTGTGCGTAGTGAATATGCGGGCCGCCCTCAGTTAGTGGAACCGCGCGTGGAGATTGCGGAGGCATTACGCGCTGTTATGACCCATCGGCGGCTGGAACTGGGACTCAGCCAACAGGAAGTGTGCCAGGCCGTGGGTATTCGCCAACCGGTCACCTTTTACGCCTGGGAGAAAAGCACATCACGTCCAACCCTCACTCACTTTAAGCGGTACACGACTCTCCTGGGACTGGACGAGAAAACGCTCACCGGTCAGTTTCAGGTTGTGGATTCGCACCTGGATCGAATCTGGCGCACGCAGTACGCCGGAGCACCCCGCAACCGTGTGCGTCCCTATCTCCGCCTGAGCGAGTTGAATCCCGAGGAGTTAACACAGCTCAATGGTCATCTCGTAAAATTGACACCCGTCCATTACGCCGACCATGCCATACCCCGCTTTATTCCGGTGAACGAGGCATTGATGACGTTGCTGGGCTTCTTTGTGGCCGAAGGCAGCCTGAGTCAGCGTGGCGGTGTGCGTTTCGCTATTGGGCGCAATAACCAGGCAATAGCATCTGAGATCGCTGGAGCCATTCGGGATGTATTCGGCGCCGAGGCGAACTTCTATCATTACGATGAACGAGTGGGGGAATTGCGCGTGGTCAACAGCGTTATTGCTGCCACGTTTCGCTGTCTGTTCGGCTTCGATAGGCTGGACGCCACCAGGAAGCGCATCCCTGATCTGGTGTTCAACGTGACGCCGGAACTCCAACTGGCTTTCCTGCGGGGCTATTTCCTGGGCGATGGCACGGTTTCTAAAAACGGGATTGCCGTCAGCACTGTTTCACGGAATCTGGCTTCCCAGATGATGTATCTGCTCCAAACACAGGGGGTGTTGGCGTCGCTGTCGTCACGTGAGCCGACAGGTCAGTCCTCTGGCATAGTACGGGATAGACCGGTAATTCGACGACACACGGTGTACACCCTCAGCGTCGTTGCCCGGGATGATCTGGCACGTCTGAGCCCTGTATGGGCCGATCACCATCTGGCGCACAAGTTAGAGGCCAAGATGTCATCGTCGGCCCGCAGCGGTATCAATCGGGCTTACACATCCATTGCCGGCGACCTGATCGGCCTGCCTGTGCGAGCGGTGCGACAAGTCGCGCCGAGCAATGGGATGGTATATGACTTCTCCGTGGAGGGAGATGAGAACTTCATCTGCGGCCTGGGCGGATTGTGCTGCCATAATACCGATGCTGACGTAGACGGGGCGCACATCCGCACGCTGTTGCTCACCTTTTTCTTCCGTTACATGGAGGAGTTGATCGAAAAGGGACACCTCTACATCGCCCAGCCGCCGTTGTATCGCATCGAGCACAAGAAGAAAGTGCAGTATGCTTACACTGAGGAGGAAAAGGACCGTCTGCTGGCCAAGCTGGACGGGCAAAATGTCACCTTGCAGCGCTACAAGGGGTTGGGCGAGATGAACCCCGAGCAGCTCTGGGAGACGACGATGGACCCGGAGAAACGGACGCTGTTGCAGGTGACCATTGAGGACGCTGCTGCTGCCGATCGTACTTTCAGCATGCTGATGGGCAGGGCCGTCCCCCCGCGCAAACGGTTCATACAGACGCACGCTAAAGAAGTGCGCAATCTGGACGTGTGAGCCCGCATCTGGAACCCGATACCGGTTTTGAGGAGAAGTACATGGATATTCTGGACAAGCTACGCGGCCAGGTTGAGCAGGCCGAGGTGTTTTTTGTGGAGAATGAGGTGACCAAAGTCGGTTTCGAGGCCAACGTCCTCAAATCGGCGGAGGTGGAGGAAACGCGGGGTATTGCCCTGCGGGTGGTGACGGACGGAAGGCTGGGGTTCGCTGCTTCCAGTGACTTGAGCGCAGACGACCGGCTGATTGCCAATGCGCTGGAATCGGCGCGCTATGGCGATGTGCTGCCGTTGCGCTTTCCCGGCCCGCAGCCCGGCGTCCCGGTGACGATATTTGACGAACAGGTAACGGCGCTGTCCATCGGGCAGTTGGTAGAGATCGGCCAAGAGATGATTGATCTGGTGCGCCGGGTCGAGCCAGACGCCCACATCAATATAGACCTGGAACGGGGAGTGCGTCGCGCGGAAGTACGCAACAGCGCCGGGGCACAGGCGGCGGTGATTCAATCGCCCCTGGAAATTATGCTCGGTGTGGAACGGGTGCGCGGGGACGACGTGTTGATCGTGTACGATTTCTTCAGCACCACGGTCTGGGACGATGAGTACCTGCATATTGCCCGCAAAGTCGCCCGCAAACTGGAGTTGGCCCGTGAGTTGACGACGATTCGCTCCGGCACGATGCCCGTCCTCTTCTCGCCCACCGGAGCCACCGTGCTGGGCCTGCCGCTGATGCTGGGTCTCGACGGCAAGAACGTCTACCGCCACATCTCGCCCCTGGCCGGCAAAGTGGGACAGAAGCTCTTCGACAGCAAGCTCACCGTGGTGGACGATCCCACCCTCGATGGGCGGCCGGGCAGCGCACCCTATGACGATGAGGGCGTTCCCCGGCGGCGTAACGTGCTCATCGAAGAGGGCGTGGTGCGCGGCTTTTTGTACGACCTGAAAACCGCTGCTCAGGCCGGGGTGGAGAGCACGGGCAGCGCTTCGCGTAGTCTATTCAGCCCGCCGGGCCCTTCGCCTTCGAATCTGATCCTCGCCAGCGGCGAGGTGAGTTTCGCCGACATCCTGGCTGACATCCAGGAGGGCTTGTTGGTGGATACCCCACTGGGCCTGGGACAGGGGAACGTGATCAGCGGGGCCTTTGCCAACACGTTGGGCCTGGCCTATAAGATCGAGCGCGGAGAGATCGTCGGTCGAGTGAAGGATGTGTCCATCGCCGGGAACGTGTACGATGTGCTCGGCGACATCGCCGCTATCAGCCGCGAACACGAGTGGGTGTACGGTGGGCTTAAGCTACCTTACGTCTTTCTGCCCGCGTTGAATGTGGTCAGCAAGGGATGAGGCCTCAGATGAGTATCCCGCTGCCGGTGGGCAAGCTGCCGGCCGAGGACCTGGCTGATCTGCTGAGCCGCTACGCCCGCGTTGACGAGCGGGTGGTGGTCGGGCCGGGGATTGGGGCGGACGCCACGGCTATTGAGTTCGGCGACAGGGTGCTGGTGGCCAAGACTGATCCCATCACCTTCGCCACCGACGAAATCGGCTGGTACGCGGTCAACGTCAACGCCAACGACGTCGCCTGCCTGGGTGCGACCCCGCGCTGGTTCCTGGCTACTTTGCTCCTGCCCGCCGGTCTCGCCGACCAGTCGCTGGCGGAGCACATTTTCGCCCAGCTCTCGGCGGCCTGCCGGGCGCTGGGCGTGTCGCTGTGCGGCGGTCACACAGAGATCACCTATGGCTTGCAGCGGCCCATCGTCGTTGGCCAGATGTTGGGCGAGGTGGCGCGGGATGATCTGGTGATGCCCGGTGGGGCGCAGGTGGGCGACGTGGTGGTGCTCACCAAAGGCATCGCCGTGGAGGCCACGGCCATCATCGCCCGCGAGCGGGGGCTGGAGTTAACGGCGCGCTTTCCGGCGGAGTTCCTGGCCCGCTGCCGGGACTTTCTGCGCCGGCCAGGGATCAGTGTGGTGCGCGATGCGCAGATCGCTACCGCGTGTGCCTGCGTCCACGCTATGCACGATCCCACTGAGGGCGGGCTGGCCACCGGGCTGTGGGAATTGGCCCAGGCGGCGGGGGTGGGCTTGCTCGTGGATCAGGAACAAATCACTGTCCTGCCGGAGACGGAGGCCCTCTGTGCGGAGTTCGGCCTGGATCCGCTGGGGGTCATCGCCTCAGGAGCGTTGCTCATTGTCGTGGCCCACCAGGACGGCGAACGGGTGGTCGCCCGTTTACAGGAAGCCGGGATCGCCGCCCGGATAATCGGGCGGGTGGTGGAGCCCGGCGCGGGAGTGCTGCTGAAACTCTCCCGCAGGTTCAGAAACCTGCGGGAGGGTCAAATACGGGAGTTTCCACGTTTTCCCCGTGACGAAATCACCCGCCTGTTCGAGTGAGACATAAAAAAAGGAGCATTCGGAACCCGATGGCCTGGTGCTTGCTCCCATTTCCCCCCTGGGGGGGAGGGGGGGAGGGGGATTGGCCCCCTGCCCCTTTTGGTAGAGGGGCCGGAAGGCTCTCTCGGCCCTTTTTTTACTT
>JAGGZG010000047.1 GCA_021162125.1 Anaerolineae bacterium | reverse complement strand
GGGGGTGGGCCGGAGTGATGTTCGCCTGGAACCTGAACATGGGGACGGTGTACGGGCTTAAATGTCCGCAGGGCGAGGTGGGACGCTTCAGCATCCTCACCCCCGACTGGCAACCCCGGCCCGCTTTCTACGCCCTGGCCCGTATGAGCAAGTAGCCGCTGGGTGAGATGCCGTGTACACTGCAAACCAGAAGCCCCGTCCAGGAAGACCGGGCGAAAGACGAATTTTGCTCCTGGTACTGGCCCTGTGCACACTGGCCGTCGTAGCAGCAGCGGCCTTCGCTGCCTGGGCGATCTTCGGGTACGAGCCCGTTCTCCCGCCTGCGCCGGTGACCCCCGCTGCCGCAATTCCGACCGCCGTTCCAACGACCATCCCCACCCCGGCCACCGTGTTGCCCTGGAACACTCCGCCCTGGCTGAACCCGGCCCTGCGCATGAAATCCCCGGAGTACGGGATGCAGGCATTCCTGTGGTGGCGGCCCGAACGGGCGGACCGGGACCTGGGCCTCATCCGCGATGCCGGGTTCGGATGGGTGAAAACGGATTTCCCCTGGCGTGAGATCGAGGGCGCGGGCAAGGGCATCTTCGACTGGAGCCGCACCGACCGCATCGTGGAACAGGTGGAGAATCATGGTCTCGACCTGGTTGTCCGCCTGGACCGCCAGCCCTACTGGGCCGCGGATGGGGACAATGCCCCGCCAGAGCGCTACAGCGACTACGGCGATTTTGTGTACGGGCTGGCCAGCCGCTATCGGGGCCGCATCCGTGCCTACGAGATATGGAACGAGCCCAACCTGGCCCGCGAATGGGGCAATCGCCCGCCCAGTCCGGAGGAATACACCGCCCTGTTGCGCCTGGCCTACGTGCACATCAAGGACGCCGACCCGGAGGCCATCGTCATCTCGGCGGGGATGGCTCCCACCAGCCGCTGGGACGCCATGGCCATGCCCGACGACGAGTTCATCCGCCAGATGTACGCCGCCGGAGCCCGCCCCTACTTCGACGTGTTGGGGGCACACGGCGTGGGCTACAAAGCTCCACCGGAGACCGACCCCGCCGTGGTCGCCCGTGATCCCGCGCTCAACAACAACGATACCACCCCGGACGAATCCCGGCGACGGGTATACTGTTTTCGCCGGGTGGAGGACCTGCGCCGGGTCATGGTCGAGAATGGCGACGCCGACAAGCAAATCGCCCTGCTGGAATTTGGATGGACAAGCGATCCCATCCATCGCGATTACGCCTGGTTTGCCGTGACCGAAGAGCAGAAGGGCGAGTACCTGGTGCGGGCTTACCAGTATGCCAAAGAACACTGGGCCCCGTGGATCGGCCTGATGAGCCTGATTTACGTCTGCGATCCGGACTGGACCGAGGAGCGCGAGGAATACTGGTGGGCGATCACCTATCCCGATTATCCCGAGACCCGCGTGCGCCCGGCCTACGATATGCTCAAGGCCATGCCCAAGTAGTACTGAAATGCCCCTTCTCAGGCCTGGCAACTTGCGTTTTTCAGCATTAGGTGTTATAATCAGCGTTGCTATGGGCGAGTAGCTCAGTTGGTCAGAGCGCACGGTTCACATCCGTGAGGTCGTAGGTTCAAGTCCTATCTCGCCCACTCCACGATAGACCGCGGTTACGCTGGGCATTCTCTTACCAAGTGCGTATCCCGCGGCTTTTTTCGATTTAGTGGCTCGCACCGTCAGGGGGATGGTATGACCAGGGAGCAAATCCATTTCCTCGATGTGGATGGCATGATTTGCATCGTGAGGTGGTTATTCCTGGGTGTTGCATTACTCGTAGCCCTGGTAAGCATCCAAGTCTCTCAGTCCGGAAATCTGCCCGTGATCGTGTATCTGATCCTGGGGGGCGTGGCTTACAATCTGCTGGCTACTCTACTCATATACCTCAAGACGTTCCCCGACTATGTGACTGCCGGTGCTTCCGTCCTGGACGTCTTGCTCACCGGCGCGCTCCTTTTCGCCTGCTCCAGCAACGACGGCGTTTTGTTCTTCTTTGGCTTCTTGCCGGCGATAAGTACGGCCATCCGTTTTGATGTAGGGTGGGGCTTGCTGGCGGCGACGGCGGTAGCGATGGGCTACGGACTGTCGGCTTTGTTCGCCAACCCTGCTCTACAAAACGATGGGGGGGGGATGTTCACCCTGGGTGCGCGGGCACTCGGTCCTTTCGCCGCAGCCACGGTAGCTGGCCTGTTAGGCGACCGGTTGAAGAGCTCGGTGAAAAATGCGGTGGCCGAGACCTATCGGGCAAATGAGGAAGAACTGCGCCGGCTACGGGCCACCAGCGAGCGCGCTAAGGCGATCTATGAGATGGCCGGCACACTCAGCGCTACCCTGAGTTACGAGCGAGTCCTGGAGTCTGTGCTGGAGGTCAGCACCATCGGCTTCGAGGAGTTGGGTGCCCTGGCCGCCCGTCCGGCAAGTATGGTGCTCCTCTTTGGCGACAACGGCCTGTACGTCGCTGCCTCTCGTAATCTGGGCCACGGCGACGAAGAGCTAGTCATCCCAGGCGAGTCAGGGATCGTCGGGCAGGCGTTATCCGCGGCAGAGCCGGTGATCGTCGGTAATCTGGCGAATGACCCGGAACTCAGCCAGTTCGCCGCTTTCCGTCGCTGCCGTTCGGCTATCTGCGTACCCCTGCGTGCCGGGTTTGAAAGCTACGGCGCAGTCGTGTTCGCCAGCCCGGAGCGGAATGCCTACACCGACGAACACGTGGAGCTCCTGACCGCCGTCTGCAACCAGGCCGTGGTTGCCATCCAGAATGCCCAGCTTTATCAGACCTTGCGTGACGAGCGTGATCGAATCATCGAGATCGAGGAAGATGCGCGCAAAAAGCTGGCCCGTGATCTCCACGATGGTCCCACTCAGTCCATAGCCGCCATCGCTATGCGGCTCAATTTCACCCGTCTGCTGCTGGAAAAAGAGCCATCCCGGGCCAAAGAGGAGTTGCAGAAACTCGAGGCCCTGGCCCGGCGCACGACCAAGGAGATCCGCACCATGCTGTTCACTCTGCGTCCAGTGGTGCTGGAGACTCAAGGGCTGAAGGTGGCAGTAGAACAATTAGTACAGAAACTCCAGGAGACTGAGGAGCTTCCGATCCACCTTCAGATTGGTGACCTGGGTGATCAATTGGACGTGAACGTGCAGGCCGTGGCTTTTTTCATCACCGAAGAAGCCATCAACAATGCTAAGAAGCACGCCAACGCCCGCAATATCTGGGTGCGGATGTACATTCGGGACAATTACTTCGTCACCGAGGTCGAGGACGATGGAAAGGGCTTCATGGTGGATGTGGAAAGCGAGGCCGCGGCGCAGAGGGGCAGTCTGGGACTGATCAACCTGCGCGAGCGGGCCGAGCTGGTAGAGGGCCAATTGACCATTGAGTCACAACCCGGACGGGGTACGAAGATCAGCCTGGTTATACCGCTAAGAGGAGTGAGTTGACCCCCGGTCCAGGGGGCCACGTGTGATCTGACGAAAGCAGGACGGCCCACGCCGGTACTTCGGCAGGCCGTCCTGTGACGTTTTACCTGCGCAGGGGAAAACTGCTGTGGAGCCACCGTTGGGGAATCACGCCGAACTTGGGATGTGGATCGCTGTTTCCATCGTTCTGTACGCGCTGGCCGTCAACCTGATCTGGCGCGCTCGCCCAGGATGGGCCGGTTGGCCCGGGCGGGCGCTGGAATGGCTGGCGCGCTGGCGTCACGCCCCCTGGCTGGGCGAGGTTCTGCGCCTGTTGTACTACGTCGGCCTGCCGTACGGGGTAGTCGTCCTCCGCCGGGTAGGCCAACCCGCTTACATGGGCATTCCCCCGCTGGAAGGCCACGCGCTCACGGCCGGCGAGATCATTCTCCAGTTGCTGGGCCTGGCTCACCCGGATGAGGCGTGGCGGGCGTTGTGGCCCGCCCTGGGGTTGGCTGCCGGGGCTCTGTCCCTGACCGCGCTTTTGTGCTGGTGGCACACTCGCTCGCTGCGATACCTGCTGCCTGGCTCCATCCCCGTCGCCGGCACAAGTCCGATTTCATGGTGGATTGCCTTTCGTGAGGCGGCCTACCTTCAGGTGCATTGGGCCTTTTACCGCAGCGGCGCAATTCTCCTGACAGAGGATTTTTACAGCGGTACTGCTCTCAGCCTGGTTCTGATCTGCCTGGAATGGGCTCTCAATCCCGCCTGGCGCACCGATCTTCGTCAGCCTTTCCGTGCTGAGGCCCGCCTTTCCCGGTTGGCCCTGGCTCTGATCACGGCTTTGCTCTTCTATTTCACCCGCAGGCTATGGTTGGGCATACTGGTACACTGGGTGTTGGACTTGCTCTATACCCGCTTGTCGTGCATCCTGTACCGGGTGCAACTGGGGCGCTCCTCATCCATTTAGCCTGGCGATGAGTGGAGGTCTCCTGACCGGACCCCGTGCGCGGTCAGGAGACCTTTCGGCAGAGCTCACGACGAAGCCTTTGGCGAACAAAAGGGGGCGAAATTTCGCCAGGCGCTTACAATACCCGCACACTCAAAACCTGTGAGGGGTGGGCGGGAGTCACTCGCCGAAGTTGTCCTCCACCAGGGTCTCCAGCGCAGCTATAGCCTCGTCCTCGTCCGGTCCCTCGGCGCGGATGGTAATCACCGCTCCTTGTCCCGCCGCCAGCCCCAGAACGGATAGAATGCTTTTGGCATTAGCGGTGCGGCTGTCTTTAGTAACCTTGACGTCCGATTGGAAACAGCGAGCCGTTTTTACGAAGAGTGCCGCCGGGCGAGCGTGCAGCCCAACCTCGTGTTGAATCGTCAGTGTAGTCTCTTTCATCTAACCTCAGCCTATTGTGTGATGGTGACTTTGTGCAGACCACGCGGGTGGTCCGGGTCAAAACCCTTGACCAGGGTCAAATGATGGGCGAAGAGCTGACCGGGGATGATGCACAGTATCGGTGACAGCCACTCCTCCACCGACACGGGCAACCACAACGGGGTCTTGGCCAGAGCCAGGGCTTCGTCCTGATCGGAGATGACGATCAGTTCGGCCTGCCGTTCCTCTTGCAAGCTACGTGCCAGGGACTTCACCTCGTCGTACACCGCGCCGTGGGGCACAATGACGATCACCGGGAAACCACGCTCGATTATAGCGATTGGCCCGTGCATGAAATCGGCGGAAGAATAGGGTTCAGCTACCACGTAGGTCAGTTCCTTTAGCTTGAGTGAAAGTTCGTAAGCCGTGGCGTAGTTGTATCCCCGGCCCAGCACCACGCACTGTTCCATGTAGCGGTAACGCTCCGCTGCCCGCTGCACCACCTCGCTCAGAGTCAGGGTCTTTTCCACTGCGTCGGGGATGGCCTGCAGCTCGCCTCGCAGCGTCTCGTCCTCAGCCAGTGCGGTGCCGAGCAGGGCCACGGCCACGAGTTGGGCAGTGTAGGTCTTGGTGGCGGCGATGCTACGCTCCACACCGGCGTGGCAGGGCAGGACGTGCTCTGCCGCCTGGGCCAGGGGTGACCCGGCCTCGTTGGTGATGGCCAGGGTCAGCGCGCCCTGTTCCCGCGCCCTGCTCACCACACTGATAATGTCCGGCGACTCCCCCGACTGGGAGATGCCAATCACCAGCGCGTCCTTCAACTGCGGTGGCGATTGGTACATGGTGAACAGCGAGGGCGTGGCCAGAGCTACCGACAGGTGGTTCATGGTGCCCAGCAGGTACTTGGCGTACAACGCGGCGTGGTCGGAACTGCCTCGCGCGGCGATGACTACGTAGGGCACCCGCCGCTCGCGGACGAGGGCCGCGATCTCTGTTGCATTTTCCCCCTCGGCCTCGATCAGTGTGCGTAGCACCTGCGGCTGCTCGAAAATCTCGTCGTGTAAGAAAGACACAGTTTCACCTCCCGCTTGCTACCGTCTTCTCGTAAACTCCCAACAACTGCCGGGCGGCCCGTTCCCAGGTGAACTCTTTCGCACGGGCCAGCCCGCGTTGCACCATCTCACGGCGCAGGCCACCATCCTCCAACACTCGCTCTATCGCCGCCGCTAAGCTCTCCACGTCCGCCGGCTCGACCATCAACCCCGCGTCGCCGACGACCTCCGGCAATGAGGAAACGTTAGACGTGACCACCGGCGTGCCACAGGCCATGGCCTCCAACGGTGGCAGGCCGAATCCCTCGTATAGACTGGGCAGGACGAAGGCTTCCGCCAGGTTGTAAAGTGCGGGCAGGTCCTCGTCGGCGACGAAGCCGGGGAAGAGCACATCCCCTTGCAAGCCGAGAGCTTCCACGCGGGCGAAAATCTCCTCGTATAGCCAGCCCCTCCCTCCAGCGATGACCAGTTTCAAGCTTCGAGCACCTGGCTTCCAGTTTCCAGTCTCCGATTTCAGCCGCGCGAAAGCTTCGACGAGCGTGGCGAAGTTCTTACGCGGCTGGAGCGTGCCCACGCTGATGATGAACCGCTCCGGCAGATCGTATCGCTGGCGGACGGGTCCGAGCGCGGCTCGGTCGATGATGGGTCGGAAGCGCGGTTCGACGCCGGAATGGATGACGGTCACCTTGCCGGCGGGCGTGCCCAGCAGTTCCACCAGGTCGCGTTTGGTACTGTGCGAATCGGCGATCACGTGATCGGCGCGGCGCACCGAACGGGGGACCACCCGCTCCAGGTAGCGTCGCAGCGCGCCGGTGAAACACTCTGGCACGCGGAGGAACGAGAGATCGTGCACAGTGAGCACGGCGCGGGCCCGCCATACCGGGGGCAGGGTGAAATCGGGCGAGTGAAAGACGTCCACTGGGCCGGTGATCAGTTCCACGGGCAGAGGCAGCCGCAGGCGATGCCACACGACGTTGAGCTCGCGGTCGGAGAGGGGGATTGTCTTCAGGCGGAAGTTTGAAAGGTTGGAAGGTTGGAAGGTTGGAAAGTTGGAAGGTTGCCCTCTACCCATCGCCGCGAACAGACGGTATTCGTTTTCGTGGTCAATCTCCGCCAGAGCCTGGAAAATGCACCGCGTCAGCCGGCCGATGCCCGCTCCCTGCCGGACCGCGGAGGTGTAATCTACGCCGATGCGCATCTCACCTCCCGGTAATCACCCTTACTTGACATGCCCAAACGTCCACAACCGGTTGACGACAAAATTCCAAAACAGCACCACTCCGGTGGCGATGGCCTTGGCCCCGTTGAGAGCCAGGCTGAAGTGAGTCACCCCAATCAGCGCGGCCAACGTGGCCACTGACGCAGCCAGCAGCCCCGCTTCTCCCAGGAGCCAGTGGTGTCCGGTGTAGAGGATGCTGGTATTGAGCCCCCACCCAGCCACGTTGACGACCAGGAATTGCACAAACTGCTTGCGAAAGGGCTCTCCGCGCGTTTCCGGATAGACCCACAGGCGATTCCAGATGAAGTTGTTGACCACCGCCGTCGAAAAGGAACAGGTGTTGGCGATGAGCTCGGGAAAACCAGCGACGCGCACCAGCAGGTTGAGCAGGCCAAAGTCAATGACCGTACCTGAAACTCCGACTACACAGAACTTGAGGAAGCGGACTACTTCCTTGCGGTTGTTTTTGACTAGAGTGAAAGCGTTGGTGATCAATGGTGTACCTCAGTTTTAATGTGCCCCAACCCTCTCGCCGGGGGGAAACCTATCCTCCATAGGCATCAAGCTAAGGGGGACAAGCCAGGTGCCCCCACAAGGAAGGGTAACAAGTCCCTCCCCTTTGATGGGGGAGGTTAGGAGGGGGTGAACAGCCTGCGATGTCGCCTTTTCCCCCTCCCCTTGCCCCTCCCACCGGGGGGAACTTTGGGCAGCTCTGTGACCGTTAACTTGATGCCTATGAGCCTGTCCTCCCCCCGTTCCACGGGGGGAGCTAGAGGGGGGCGACTTTCTCCCCCCTCTAGCTCCTCCCCACTTCGCTGCGCTCGCAGGGGGGAAGTTGGCTACTTGGGCCAGCAGGCCCAATAGGATAGCGACGTGGATGTACATGTCGTGCACCCACAGGTTGTCGAAGAGATTGTGCACGGCCAGGTGGGTCAGCACACCGAACACACCGGCGGCCACGGCCCGCCAGACACCGGTGCTGGCCCGGACGGCTTTCCACGCCTGCCAGAAAGCCGCTCCCCACAACACCAGATAAGCCACCAGGCCCAACAACCCGGCCTCGGCGGCGACGTTAAGGTAGTAGTTGTGGGCGTGGCCCAGCGAGTCAGGCCACTTGGGCAGGGCGTAGGCCGGATACACGGCGGCGTAATTCCCAATGCCCACCCCCAACCAGGGATGATCGGTCCACATCCCCAGGGCGGCCTGCCAGTGGGCCATGCGCTCAATCACGGCGTAGTTGGCATCCGTGACCTGTACGGCGCGCAAGTCACTGACATCGACAAAGGGCAAGAAGCTGGTGAATCGCTGCACCAACGCTTCGGGCAGCAATCCCAGCCCACCCAGGGCCAGGGCCAGCACTGCGACGATCAGCAGGGCAACGAAAGCTGCGGCAGTCCGTCGGCTACGCACCACGTTCACCGCGACCAGGGCCGCGGCGAAACCCAGCCACGCCCCCCGGCTCC
>JAGGZG010000279.1 GCA_021162125.1 Anaerolineae bacterium | reverse complement strand
TCACCCGCTCGTTGCGCATCCCCAGCTCCACCTCAACCTCGCCGACGTCGCCATTCGCGGAGATTTCCTCCACATAGGCCCGGCCCGTTTCCCAGTCTATGCGAATGGCCTAGTTGGGCACCACCAGCGCATCCTCCACCTTCTGAACCACGATGGCGGCATTGGCGGTCATCCCTGCGCGCAGCGGCAGATCGGCAGGCTCCAGAACGATCCGTCGGGGACATCTCGTTCTCCTTGACGTTCACCACCGCGATAACGCCGTCAATGGGCGCTCGCAACTCAGCGTCCGCCGGGACAGCCTTGCGCAGATCCTGCTCTTCGACCGTCCGGCCACGAGCGAAGGTCATGTAGCCGCCAAAAATCAGGCCGATCCCCAGTATCAGGACCACAACTGTCACAACTGCCTTTTTCATTGGTCCCTCCTCCACAGCAACTTTATAAGATAGTCCAGCCGGCCATAAATAGGTATTTCCTGCATCCTGTCAAATTTTAGTATCATAAAAGTCAATGCTGCTAAATAAAGTGAACGGTTGCCATTCTTCACAAAATGTGATATAGTATGTTTATAATTTCACAAAAGCCCCGCCGGGAGGTAACCAGATGGTTTCAAAAGCTATTCCTGACATCGTCGTGGGCCGTCTGCCCCTCTACCTGCGTGCCCTTTCCTTCCTGGCAGCGGAAGGTCGCCAGGTAACCTCTTCACAGGAGCTCGGTCAAAAGCTGGGCATCAGTGCAGCCCAGATACGCAAAGACCTCTCCCACTTCGGAGAATTTGGCAAACAGGGCACCGGTTACGACATCAAGTATCTGAGCGAGCAGCTCCGGCGCATTCTCAAAGTCACAGAGGAACACGAGGTAGCCCTGGTGGGCGCAGGTGACCTGGGCCACGCGCTGGTACATTATGACGGCTTCGCCGGCAAGGGGTTCCGCATCTCGGTCGTTTTCGACAACAACCCACAGAAAATTGGCCGGCGGCTGGGGACATTCGAGATTCTGGATAGCGAGTCTATTGAGACCATCATCGCCGACCGGGGTATCGAAGTTGCCATCGTGGCCGTCCCGCCCAATGCGGCCCAGGAAGTGGTGGATGCTCTGGTGCGCGCCGGTGTGAAAGCCATTCTGAATTACGCGCCCATCACCGTCAAAGTTCCAGAGGGCGTCCAGGTTCAATACATTGACCCGGTCATCCACCTGCAGCGAATGGCTTACTACCTCTGAGAAAAATGCCAGACCTCCGAGGTTTCAGAAACCTCGGAGGTCTCTAAGACGCAAAAAAACAAGGCGCACGGCCTCTCGTCACGTGCGCCTTGTTCGATTTTTCGCCCTGGGCCTCAGACGCTGGGCAGGCTCCTGCGCAGCAAGTGAATATTATCCAGGCCCTTGCCCGCACCGATGGCTGTACAGGCGATGGGGTTGTCGGCCACGTAGCAAGGCACGCCCGTCTCGCGGGTCAGCAGCCGATCCACGTTGCGCAGCAATGCCCCACCACCCACCAGAGCCATGCCCCGATCAATAATATCCGACGATAGCTCCGGCGGGGTTTTCTCCAGCACAGCACGCACCACGCTCACGATGGCGGCCAAAGGCTCAGCGATGGCCTCGGTGACCTCCCCTGAACTGATGACGATGGTCCTGGGGAGGCCCGCCACCTGATCACGCCCCTGGACCTCCATCTTCATTTCCTCCTCCAGGGGCAGAGCGCTACCAATCTGAATCTTGATTTCCTCAGCCGTGGGCTCGCCGACGATCAGATTGTATTTTTTGCGTATGTAGGTCATGATGGCCTCGTCAATCCGATTCCCACCGACGCGCACCGAGCTGGAGACCACGATGTCGTTCATGGACACCACAGCTGCCTCGCTGGCCCCGCCACCGATGTCCACCACCATGTTGCCCGTGGGCGTACCGATGGGCATTCCCGCACCGTAGGCAGCAGCAAGCGGTTCTGGAATGAGGTACACTTCCTTGCCACCAGCCTGTAACGCCGCTTCGTGCACTGCCCGGCTCTCGACGCTGGTCACGCCTACAGGCACGCTGATCATAATCCGCGGCTTGAACAAGCGGAAGCGACCACAGACCCGCTCCACGAAATAGCGCAGCATAGCTTCGGTGACCACGTAGTCGGCGATCACCCCATCACGCATGGGACGCATGACCTCAATGGTATCCGGAGTGCGGCCCAACATCTCCCTGGCTTCGTTGCCCACGGCCACTATTTTGTTTTCATTGACGGAGATGGCCACCACAGAGGGCTCCTGGAGAACTACTCCTTTCCCTTTCACGTATACCAGCACGTTAACCGTCCCCAGGTCAATGCCAATCTGTTTAACGAACATCAATCCTCCTTAAAAAATATGCTCCACTGGCGTTCGTATTCTCGGCCTATCGTTTCGGCCAGTTGTATGTGGCTTTAGCCCGAAGCGTGAACGGCGTGTTATGTGAAGTTATGCGTCAAGGCTTTGGAATGTCGAGATCCTTGCAAATCTTGATTGCGAGTTTATCTACAATCTCTCTATGGCGCGGCACAGAGGTTGTTCTCCTGTTGGCATCCAGTAGATTGAGTGGCGGGAGCCTTCGCGCAGCAATTCGCAACCGTGCTGCTTAAGGTGCTTCAGCAATGCACGGCGCTTCATCACACCGCCACCAATAACTCTTCACGAATGACTTGCTTGCCCACGGTCTCACGCCGTGCCAGCTCCCGGTTGGCCTCGATAATCAGTTGCACGGCCTCCTTCAAGTTCTCGCGCGCCTCCTCCAGCGTCTTGCCCTGAGTGTTTGCCCCGGGCAACTCCTCGACATACCCAATCCACCATTCACCCACTTGTTCAAACACTGCGGTAAACTTGTTCTCCATTCTCATTCTCCTCAAGCAAAGTGGCATAATTTCACATAACGGAGCGGAAATATGCGAAGTACTGTGCCACTACGTACCCCTTCCGAAAGTTAACAGATTCGTTCGATGGTCATGGCGATACCCCCGCGTTAGCGTCAGGTTAGCCTTGCTTCACCGTAAAAATTGCACATAGCGGCGTATATCATACACTATTTCGCCCGTTTTGTCCAACGTCGAAATCACGCCGGGCCAGTGCAACGGCCGTTACCCTACCTCTCAGACATTGGGAGTGCCCCTTTCTCTCCCCAGGGAATTGTCGCGCGATTTCCACGCCAAGCCCACGCCAGGGATGGCTCGCCCGCAGCGGGGGCAGCTCCCACCGTCAAGGTGTACTCTTGTCTCCCCCAGCCCCCACCGCTCGATGAGCAGCATACCGCATTCGGGGCAATACGTGTGCTGTGCCGGATGTCCCACTACGTTGCCGATGTAAACGTAATGCAGCCCCTCCTGCAGACCGATCTCCCGCGCCCGCTCAAGCGTCGCCACCGGCGTGGGAGGGGCATCGAAACGATAGGCCGGGAAATAGGCGCTGAGATGCCACGGGACGCCGGCCCCCAAATCAGAGACGATGCGCCCGGCGATTCCGCGTAGCACGGCCGGGTCATCGTTCACGCCGGGGATCACCAGGGTAGTCATTTCCAGCCAGACGCCGGCCTCCCGTGCAGCGCGGCAGTTGCGCCATACCACCTCCACGTCGGCCTGGCAAAACTCGCGCACCGCCGCCGCGTCGCCTTTCACGTCCACGTTCATCGCGTCTAGCCCAGCCTCGACCAGCAATGCCAGTGCCTGGACAGTCATGTAGCCGTTGGTGACGTAGGTGTTGTACAATGCCTGCTCCCGTGCCAATTGAAACACCTCCAGTGACCATTCCAGGGAGAGTGTCGGCTCGTTGAAACTGATGGAAGTGCCCTGGCAACCCCGCGCCACGGTCGTATGGACGAATTCCTCCGGAGACATATAACGGCCGGGACGAGGGGGCGACTTGGAGATGTCGTAATTCTGGCACCAGGGACAGGCGAAGTTGCAGCTCCAACTCCCCGCAGTGAGGGCCACGCTGCCGGGATAGAAATGGTACAGCGGCTTCTTCTCGATGGGGTTGGCGGAAAGTGACGAGACGCTGCCGTAGGTCAGGGTGTAGATCGTGCCCCCCTCGTTGCGCCGCGTGCGACACCAGCCTATCGCGCCCTCGCCCAACAGGCAACGTCGCTCGCAGGTCAGACAGCGCACCTTTTCACCCACCGGCTCTTGGAGCAGCCCTCGTCTCACTCCTGATCTGCTCATCGCTCCTCCCTCAGCAAGCCACCGCGCACGTAAGCGAAAGCCCCCTCATGCTCCCAGGGGGCTTTCGACGCACTCCTTGCCAATTGACTTCTCGCCAGGGTTGATCTTCGCCCACCTACCCTGGCACACCATTCGAGACAGGCACGGGCTCGCTGCGCCGCACGCCACACATAAACAGGAAAGCGAGCAGCATAAACAGCGGGGTAAAGAGAAACATCACCCGCACGCCAAGCAGGTCCATCAGCACACCCACCACCCAGGATCGTCCGCTTGCGTCCAAAGCGGGTGGCGATGAACCCGGCCGGCAAGGCAAACACCAGGAACACAGCCGAGATGTAGGGCAGCATCCCCGAGGACTTGGCCACAGCTTGATCGGCAGTCATCTGCCCGGCGGCAATCTGTCCGGCGTACAACACCTCCCGGCCGTAGGATGTCCAGAAAGTCTCGATGGCATTGTAGCCCACGAACCAGGTGAAGATGGCCAGAAAGATGAACAGCGCACTTTTCTCCGGGGCACGGATCACCTGACCCACGTCGCGCAGGGTCTGGAGCAAGGTGTCGAGAAAGCCGGGTCGGGGGTCCGCCTCCCTCCCCTCGCCGCTGTAATATTCCCTGGGTTCACGGATGACCAGGGGGTGGTTTAGCGCACCTTGCGGGTGTAATCCGGCAGCAGAATGGGGGAAACGAGCTTAGGTTCCACACCCGCTTCCTTGAGTTGGCGCTCCCAATCGTCCAGATGGGCCAGGGTGAGCTGTCCCAGCTCGACCTCTTTGGATCGCAAGGTGGCCGCCCGGCCGGCCCGTCGCCCAAATACCGTGATCTCCAATAAGGAGTTGCCCATCAACCGGTTGCGACCGTGCACTCCACCGGAGATTTCGCCGGCGACGAACAGGTTGGGGACGTTCGTCCGGCCATGCACGTCCAGGGCGACCCCGCCGTTCTGGTAGTGCAGGGTGGGATAGACCAGCATGGGGTCTTTGGTGATGTCAATGCCGAAGCGCGCAAACTGGCGGACCATGGCCGGCAGTTTGGCCTCGATGGTGCCGGGGCCATGTATGATGTTGATCATCGGTGAATCCAACCACACCCCCAGCATCCCGGTTGGGGTACGCACGCCCTTGCCCCGCTCCACACACTCGCGGATGATGGCCGATGCCTCCACATCGCGCGTCTCGCGGGGGTAGACGAACTGCTTGCCATCCACGTTGCACACCTGCGCACCCAGTCCACGCACTTTCTCCGTCACCAGCAGGCCCACGATTTGCTCCGGGTACGCTGCGCCGGTGGGGTGATACTGCATCGTGTCCAGGAAAGCCAGTTTCGCCCCCGCGCGGTAGCACAGTACGATGCCATCGCCGGTCGCGCCGTGATGATTGGTAGTGGGATAACCTTGGTAGTGCAGCCGCCCACTCCCACCAGTGGCGACAATCGTGCACTTGGCGCGGACTATCAGGTGCTCGCCGGTCTCCAGATTCTTGAGCACTGCACCCGCGCATTGTCCCTTGTCGTCCATGATGAGCTCGATGGCCGGGGCAAACTCCAGAATGGCGATGTCCTCCGGGTAGCTACGCACCTCGTCGCGCAGGGTGCGCATGATCTCCGCACCGGAGTAATCGCGTGCGGAGTGCATCCGTTTGCGCGAGGTGCCGCCGCCGTGGATGGTAACCAGCGTGCCATCGGGCTCCTTGTCGAACATGCAGCCCAGTTCCTCCAGCCATCTGATCACCAGCGGCGCATCTTTGACCAACGCTTCCACCAAATCGGGAACATTGGCAAAATGCCCACCGCCCATCACGTCCAGGTAATGGATGGCCGGCGAGTCGTTGGGTTTATCTGCCGCCTGAATACCCCCCTGGGCCATCATGGTATTGGCATCACCAAAGCGCAGCTTGGTAGCCAGGATGACTTTAGCCCCGTTCTCGCGCGCCAATATCGCCGCCGAAGCCCCGGCCCCGCCTCCGCCAATGACCAACACGTCGGTGTCGTAGTCAATCTGCTCCAGGTCCAGGCTATCGGAGTGCAGGTGGCTGCGGCCCTCCACGATGTCGGCCAACTCCAGCGGCATGCGCTGCCCCTTGCTCACCCCGACGCGGATCTCGCGCATCCCCTCGCGGATGTAGTCGGGGTGGAATCTCTCTAGAATTTCCTGTTTTTCGGCGGGGGTCATCATCGGCCAGGTCTCCGAAAGGCGCGCTGACCGGGTGGCTTCGACTCGCTTTATGGATTCACGCATCTCAGGTGTATAACTCATGCTCTTCTCTCCTGTCTCACGCCGGCTCTATGTCCCGCTCATTATACCGTTTGCGCAATTCCTCCTCGCTCAGACTCTTTAGCTCCTCTAACGCCGCGTCCCATTTCCCTTCTTCGATCTCCCGCACCCGTTCGGCCAGGTGTTCCGCCTTTGGGGCCAGATATTTGCCGTACAGGCGGCGACAGAGGATAGCAATGTTGTACTGCGCCTCCTCAGCCGGGCAGCGGGCAGCGCATAATCCACACATGATACAGTCGAAGGAGCGGTCGGCTACCGCATGGATGTCACCGCGCATTGCGTCGGCCATGTACTGTTTGACGTCAATGTCCTGCGGACACGCCTTAGTGCAAGTACCGCAGCTCAGACAGCGCATCAGTTCCGGGTAGAGGGTAAAAACCGTCTGGAACGTCGGTTCCAGTTCGTCCAGGCGGTAGGCCGCCCGCTGTGCCGGGAAAAAGGGAATCTGCGCCAGGTACATGCCCGGTTGGACCACCGTCTGACAGGCCAGTCCAATCTGCAAGCGATAATCGCCGGGCAGGCGGTAGACCGTGGCACAGGCCCCACAGAATCCACCCCGGCAGCCCACACCCCGGATCAACTGGTAGCCAGAGTACTCCAGGGCCTTCATGATCGTCAGAGTGGGCGGTACCATGTATTTTTTGCCCATGATGTAAATGGGAATTAGTTCTTCGGCCATGAGAACCTCCTACTTTTCCCCGAGTTCAGTCAACTCATCTTCGCGGAACGTGGCCAGAGGAAGTTCGTCCTCCAAGCTGCGGCCCGGCACATAATCGAAGATAGCCTGTACTTTCTCGCCGACGGCACGGAAAATCGTGGCCACCGGAATATCGTTAGGACAGGCACTCTCACACATCCCACAACCCACACACGAGGTGGACATGTGGTTAAGGCGGGTGAGATGGAAGATGAGCGTGTCTACCGGCATACGAATAATGCTCTTCCGCTCTGCCCAATCGAAGTACTGCCGTGGCTCGTGGTCGAACGTGGTCGTGCGCACGATGCACTCCCGACAATAGCAGATGGGGCAGGCTATCATGCAGTTGTGGCAACGTATGCAGGTGGAAAACTGGGCCAGCAAGCCAGACACGTCAGTCACACGGGCGCGAAACTCGGCAAAGCGCCGGTCGCGCTCGGCGGCCCGCTCGCGGACCAGCGCCTCGACGACGGCTTTGCGCCCCGCAGGTATCGAGGCCGGGGTTAGCTCCAGAGGCTCTGCCAAGTCGTCACGAACAGTCACCAGCACCCCGCCATCCGTGCCCAGCACGCCCAGGTGAATATCCGGCGCGTGCACGCCCGGCGCATCGGGTGTGGGATATTCGCACATCTGGCAAGCCGCCCGGAAGTTGTAGCCATCGTGCGGGCGAGGGGGGCCATCTTTTATCTGGGCCAACAACTCCGCTGTGGGATCAATTCCATCGGCGATCAGGGTGGCGTAGTCAGTCACCTCGTAAGTGCCCAGGCAATCCACGCCGATGAGCACCACGTTCTCCAGGGTCGCCTGTTGCAGCTTGACCAGTTCCACCAGAGCGCGGAGCTCACACGTGCGCAGTACGACGCCTACTTTGCGAGGCGCGCCCGTGATCGTCAATTTGGAGACCAGCGTGGCGGAGTTGACCGGCAACACGGGGGCCATAGGGTTCATCGCCGACAAATGCGCCACATCGTGTACCAGGGTTTGCACCACGTTGTCGCCGGCCAGCGTCGTCTGGGGCACGAGCAAATCGTCCACGACACCCCGCTCCAGGAGGCCCCGCAGAAAGGCGTTCAGCGTATTCAACACGTTATCTTCGATCTCGAGCACAGCGTTCACCGCCATAGATTTCACCTCTCCACAATTCTGCGCCACTCACGAGATATTGAGGGGGAGGAAGGAACGAGGGGACACCCTCGCACTCCCCCTAGATGCCCCACAGCTCCCGAACGGGATTGGGCCCCTTCTCCTTGAGCGCGGCGACCA
The DNA here is from genome assembly GCA_021162125.1 of Anaerolineae bacterium. Lineage (GTDB taxonomy): Bacteria > Chloroflexota > Anaerolineae > JACIWR01 > JACIWR01 > JACIWR01. Next base: position 6,408 of record JAGGZG010000279.1, on the reverse strand, counting down.
TTTCCGTCACCGTATCAGCGAAATACTGGCCCTCGCTGGCGCTGATCCAGCGCAGCCACACGCGGTCGGGATCGAAGCCCAATTGCTCCAGGATGGTCTTGAGGATGGCCACCCGTCGCCTGGCCTTGTAGTTGCCGCTCTGATAATGGCAATCCCCTGGATGGCAGCCGCCGATGAGCACGCCGTCCGCCCCTTCCAATAAAGCTTTGGTCACGTAGACAGGGTCCAAACCACCGGAGCACATCAGGCGGATAATGCGCACGTTGGGTGGGTATTGAATGCGAGAGGTGCCCGCCAAGTCTGCCCCGGTGTAGGTACACCAGTTACACAGAAAGGCGACGATACGCGGTTCAAATTCGGGCATGGGTTGCTCCTTGGGTGATTTCTCTTAGATGGGGCAAGGATCGCGCTCTCACCCCATCCTCTGAGAGTTATCCTGCACAGCCGTCTACTAACAGCGCTCACACATCCGCACGTCTACGATCTCCATACCCAGTGCCTCCATGCTAGCGACCAGCTTTTCCTGCTCCACGTCTGCCACTTTGACAGTGATCAAGCGGTTGGTGGGATCCTCACCCAGGAAGGTGCCCAGGGTGACGATGTTGCCACCCATTTCCACAATCTCGCGGGTAATAGTCGCCAGGACGCCAGATTGCTCCGGTACCAGCATCGTCAGCCGCACCCCAGCCTCGCGCGCCCCCAGGAGTTCGAGGAAGATTTTGAACAGGTCGGTCTCGGTGATGATGCCCACCAGCGTCCCGTCGCGCACCACCGGCAAACCACCGATCTTGTGGTCCACCATGATCCGCGCAGCCTCTTCCAACGGGGTGTACTCCCCGACGGTGATCACGTCCTTGGTCATCACGTCCGCGACCTTGATCTTGGAGACCAGGTAATGGAGCTCGTAGATGCTCAGCGAGGTGGCAGGTGATGGTGAAGCATAGAGCAAGTCTTTCTCCGAGACAATGCCCACCAGCTTGTGCTTATCCTTCTTGTCCACCACCGGCAGACGGCGTACTTTGCTCTCGCGCATGAGTTTCAGAGCCTCATCAATGGGCACATCGGGCGTGACGGTGATAGGATGGCGGCTCATTCGTTCATAGACTAACATTTCGCGTCCTCCTTTCAGTTTTCAGCTTTTAAATTGAAATAAACGGCTCTTGCCAGGTCTCTAACGCCACACGCAGTTCCTCGTACTCGGCTGCCGCGTCCTCCAACGAACGGCCCTGCATGGTGGCGTCAATAGCCTGGCGGAAGGCTTTGGCCCCGGCAACGGGCCCATGCGGATGGGCGTGGATGCCTCCACCCGATCCAATCACGATCTGGTTGCCCAGGTCCTTCATCACCTGCGGCACCATCGCCGGGGTGATGCCCCCACTGGGCATGGGGAAACTGGGCTTGAGGTTGTACAGCGGGAAGCTCAGGTTCTTGGCCACGCTTAAAAACTTCTCCGGTAGCACCGGAGCCTTGCCGTAGGGTGCGGGGAAGACTACGATGTCGGCCCCGGCCAGGCGCGGCAATTTGCCCAGCACGATGTGTGAGCTGATCCCATGCCACGGCGATTCGTAAAACGCGCCGGCCACGTCCATGTGGCCCAGAATGGGCACATTGATGGCCGGGTCCTCGGCCAACGCCCGCAACACGGGGAACCCCACCGCCAGGAAGTTGACCATGATGGCATTGCAGCCCAGCTCCACCGCCCGCCTGGCGTTCTCGAATACGCGGGGGATCTCGTCGGAGACATTGACGGTGTACAGGGTGTGTTCGCCGGTCTCCTCGAAGACCTGGCGCTCGGCCTCCATGTACAGCTTGACCCGCGCCTGCACGCGGTTGAACGAGGCGTCGGCCAGGAGCTCGTCGTCCTTGATGATGTCACACCCACCCAACGCCGCCGCCCGGAACAGTTCCACACCGACCTCGGGCGAATAGCCGGTGCAGGGTTTGATCATATTGTTCAGCAATGGTCGCTTGGGGACACCCAGCAACTTGCGCACGCCAGGGATGCCGAACTTCGGCCCCTTGAAACCGTCCACGTACTTTCCAGGGAAGCGCACGTCTATCAACTTAAGCTTGCCGGCCATCGAGATATTGCCGACGACGGTAGTCAGCAGCATCGGAATCTGCGTGCCGATGTTGATGACCGGGAAAGCGATCTGGATGACGTAGGTGCGCTCCTCCACCTGGGGCGGCAGCCCATATTCGTAATCGGGCACCTCGTACACGCCGATGACCTTGGCCACGTGCTTACGGCGCACTTCAGGCGTCTCGCCGGGCACGGGCACCCACGTTCCCGTGCTCTGCTCGATGGCCAACGCCGGGGCCATCTTGGGTACAGGAATCTTTTTAGGATAAGACACCAGGTAAGTACCGATGATGTATTCGTCGTAATCCACGCCGTCGGGCAGCGCCACCGGCAGTGATTCAATATCAGCGCCTGGGAACATGGTCATACCCTCCTTGCTCTGTGATATAATCCTCGTCCTCTATTGCCCCGCTCCGTCGTAGGTATTCAACGATACATTGACCGAATATCTTCAGATCGGATAGATTATTCTGCAATGCGTCGTAGACCCGCTGTGGATCTATCTTGAGATACTCGTGGACCAGGATGTTACGGAATCCCGCCAGATCAGCGATGCGCTCGGCAAATTCCTGAGGTAACACCCCCACACGTCCCAACTCGACAAACACGTCCCGGTATTCCTGAGGATGGACAGCGAAATCGGCAGCCAGGATGTGCGCACCAACGTCGAGCATCACCTGCGCCGCCAGTTGTAGGCCCCGCTCCACGGCCCAGTAGTTGCTCGAGGAAGCGACGTACTCCTCAAAGGTGAGCGAGCGATACCTCTCCAGTTCGGTCTGGTACCGCCGTAGAGCTGCCAGACGTTCTAAAACCGTGCTCAACTCAACCATCACGTTGCTCCAAAATATCGGACTGTGTAGTGATACTGAATGCGGTGCAATGGTTTGGTATCCTCGTAATCGCGCAGCGCCTCGATCTCAAAGCGCACTCGATCCGCGTCATCTGCGCAGTAAAGTAACCGGCCATGCAGCCGCACTTGATTGCGAAGCAAGGGTGAAGCACTGTCCAGATCAGCGACGTAAACGTCATCACGTCCCAGGGCAGCCATCAATCTACTACCCAGTCGGCACAACCGCTCAAAGCGGGCCTTCGCCGAGAGATGCGGTGCGAACTGGACAGCGATATCCACATCGCTCAGCGGCCCGGCATCCCCCCTCGCCTGAGAGCCGTACAGATAAGCCAGCACCACATCGTGCGCCTGAAATATTTGCACCAGTGTAGGCAGCCTGGTCTCAATGTCTATCAAAGGACCACCCATTGCCATCGTCCTCGGAGCGCACCCTCTAGAGATACGCTCACGTCCCCCGAAACCGCTCCTCGTTCATCTTGCGGTACACCTTGCGCAGGGCCCTGTACACCTGCCTGTATCCCTTGTACAGACGATCGTATACCTCCGCGTTGCACTCCTGCGGTTCAAACACGTCCGTGATCTGTACCACCCGCTTGAGCGAGGGAAAGTCGGGGTAGACTCCCAACCCGATGGCCGCCACCATCGCCGCGCCCACTGCGCCGGCCTCCTGCGGATTCGCTACCCGCGCCACACGCTTTCCCGTCACGTCGGCGATGATTTGCAGCCACGGGTCGCCCCGCGCCCCCCCACCGACGACGCGCACGGTATCCTGCCACAGGTGGAACTTCTGGTTAAGCACATCGAAGGTCCAACGCAGGTTGTAAGCCACGCCCTCGTACACCGCGCGCAACAGATGCTCACGTTTGTGGTCCGCACTCAGGTTGAAGAAGGTGGAGCGCACGTAGATGTCGTCAATCGGCGCGCGCTCACCGTACATCCACGGGGTGAAGATGAGATAGTTCGACCCCGGTTCAATGCCCTGCACATCGGCGTCCATCAGCGCGTACACGTTCTCCACGGCAGGGTCGGCCTGCTCGGCGCGGTAGAACTCGTCGGCGATCCACTTCAGGCACGCGCCAGCCGTCTCGTTTTCGGCCAGCAGGTAGATTTTATCGGGCTCGGCGGCCTGGATGGCAGCGACGCCGCACTTGCCGGTCACTTTCTTGCCGAGGATGCCCCCCACCCAACTGGAGGTGCCCAAGTAAACGTGTTGGTCCCCTTCTTCCACCGCCGCACATCCCACCGCCGCCGTCATCACATCGCCCGCCCCGGCGATCACCGGCGTGCCCGCCAGCAATCCGAACTCGCGCGCGGCCTCCGCCGTCAACCCGTCACCCACCGTTTCGATGGGGCTCCTGAGTTCCGGCATCTTCTCCAGGGGCAGGTCGAAGAGTTTGATGATAAAGTGATCCCAGGTCTTCTTGTTCAGGTCGAACATCCCCGTCACCGAGGCCGCCGTCCAATCAATCACCATCTCGCCGGTAGCGCGATAGAGCAAATAGCCGTTCACGTCGAGTATCTTGGCGATTTGCGCATAAAGTTCGGGGGCATTCTCCCGCAGCCACCACAGCTTAGGGATCCAGTCCTTGCCAGAAAGCCGCGCGCCAGCAATGACGGCAAACACGCTGGGATGCACCAGGCGACGCATCGCCCGCTCCGCCTGTTGCCCAGCGCGTGCGTCCAGCCAGATAATCGCCCGCTGCAAACACTGGCCTTCCTCATCCATTGGCAGAATGCCTAGCATCTGCGTGGTAAACGTGGTACACAGCACATCCTTTGGTCGAACGTTGTACTTCTCCAGCAATTGGCGCGTGCTGCGCGTCACCGCCCGCCACCAATCCTCCGGCTCCTGCTCCGCCCAATTCGAGCGGGGATAGTGCACCGGGTAGGGCTCAAAGGTGCTGCCCAACACTCGCGCGCGCGTATCCACTAACACGGCCTTGCTGCCGCCCGTACCCACGTCGTGGGCGATGACGTACTGTCCGGTCACTGTCCCCCCTCTCTACTGACTTTGCAAGCCGGACATTCCTGTCCAGCACCCCTACCCGCCCAGGGCCGCGGCCATCATCTTCTGAAGTATACCACTTTTCTGCTCATCTGTCATCTGCGATACTCGATCAATGCAGGCGGTGAAGACCTGCAACACCTTTTCTACCTGCTCGTCGGTGATGACCAGCGGCGGCTTGATCTTGATCACGTTGCGCCGCTGCGGGATCATCTCCGTCGTATCGGGCATGTCCACGTCGAAGATGACGCCTAGCTTCTTACCCATCTCCACGAAAGCCACCGCCCGCTCTATCGCCGGCCTCCTGCTCGCCCGGTCGTCCACCAACTCGACGCCGATGAACAGCCCCGCCCCACGCACATCGCCGATAATCTCGTACTTCTGCTGGAGATCTTTCAGATAAGCCATGATGCGCTCGCCCTGCTTGCGTGCCTGCCCCGGCAGATCCATGCGCAGCGTCACCTCGATGTTCGCCAGCGCCGCGGCGAAGACCAGCGGGCTGGAGCCGAAAGTGGTGTGCTCCTCCACAGCGGTGAAGCCTTTCAGATCGGAGCGGGCCAGCAGCGCGCCGATAGGGAATCCGCCGCCCAGCGACTTGGACAGGACCATCATGTCCGGCGGCACGCCGTAGTACTCGGCGGCGCTCATCGCTCCAACGCGCCCGAAGGCGGTCTGGCACTCATCGTAAATCAGGTAGATGCCGTACTTCTCGCAGATTTCCTTCAGACCAGCCAGATAGCCCGGTGGCGTGGGCACCTGCCCGCCCGCGCCCTGCATCGGCTCGATAATCAACCCGGCAACCGGGGTGTTGACCCCGTACTTGATCGTCCCCTCTACCAACTCCAAACAGGCCAGGTCGCAGGTCTGCGGCTCCCGCCCGATGGGACAGCGATAGCAGTACGGATAGGGAAACTTGGCGAAATGGCCCAGGCCGAAGCCGGAGAAGCGCGAAAGGTAGGGCATGTAATGGGTGGCCCCAAACGTGGCCAACGAAGCCCCGTGATACCCCCGCCAGGCCACGAGGAACGTCGTCGCCCCCGGCTTGTTGATCATGGCCAACTTCATCGCTGCCTCGATAGCCGCCCCGCCGCCCTGTATGTTCAGGCACACCTTCTTCAGGTCGCCGGGGAACAGCTCCCCCAGACGATTGATGAGCTTGATGCGCGGCACCGTGGGATAGCCATAGCGCACGTGGGTCAGGTACTTCATCTGCTCGGCGACGGCGGCCAGAACATCGGGATTGCAATAGCCGGAGTTGAGAGTCCACGCCTGCGCAGTACAGTCAATGTAGGTCTTGCCCGTCGTATCCTTGACCAGGGCCGTGCCCGGTATCCCCTGGAACAGAATCTCATCCTTGAGCGGCGTCAGCGAGCGTTCGCGGGCCAGGGCGAACTCCTCGTCCGTCACCCCGCCGAACCACCCACGGATCTCTTCCTCGCTGAGCGCCTGTGGCTTGAACTCGTTCATTGG
>JAGGZG010000148.1 GCA_021162125.1 Anaerolineae bacterium | reverse complement strand
GGTGTGATTACTGTCGAGGAGAGCAAGGGCCTGGCTTTCGAGACCGAGTACGTGGAGGGCATGCAGCTCGACCGGGGATACATCTCACCTTACTTCATCACCGACTCCGAGCGCATGGAGTGCGTGCTGGAGGACCCGTATATCCTCATCACCGACAGGAAAATCTCCGCCGCCACCGACATCGTGCCCATCCTGGAGAAGCTGGTACAGGTGGGCAAGCGTGACTTCGTGGTCATCGCTGAGGACGTGGACGGCGAGGCTCTGGCCACGCTGGTGCTCAACAAGCTGCGCGGCATGTTCAATGCCCTGGCGGTGAAAGCTCCTGGCTTTGGTGATCGCCGTAAGGCCATGTTGCGCGACATCGCTGTGCTCACCGGCGGTCAGGTGATCAGCGAAGAGGTGGGCCGCAAGCTGGAGACGGTGACCATCGCTGACCTGGGCCGGGCGGGCAAGGTGATCGCCACTAAAGACGATACCACCATCGTCGAGGGCAAGGGCTCTGACAAGGACATCCAGGGCCGCATCAACGAGATCAAGGCCGAGATCGAGAGGAGCACCTCGGACTACGACCGGGAGAAGCTCCAGGAGCGCCTGGCTAAGCTGGCCGGTGGGGTGGCTATCATCCGCGTGGGCGCGGGCACCGAGGTCGAGCTCAAGGAGAAGAAGCATCGCGTCGAGGACGCCCTTTCAGCTACCCGCGCTGCCGTTGAGGAAGGCATCGTTCCTGGAGGCGGCGTGGCGCTGATCAATGCCATCCCTGCTCTGGACGACATCAAGATGGAGCTGCCCGACCAGCAGACCGGCGTGGAGATCATGCGCCGTGCGCTGGAAGAACCCCTGCGGGGCATCGTGGAGAATGCGGGCATGGACGGGGCGGTGGTCGTCGAGAATGTACGCCGCCTGCAAAAAGAGAAGAAGAACAAGAACATCGGTTACGACGTGATGCGCAATGAGTACTGCGACATGCTCGAGGCGGGGATCATTGACCCGGCCAAGGTGACCCGCAGCGCGGTGGAGAACGCAGCCAGCATCGCTGCCATGCTGCTCACCACCGAAGCTCTGATCACCGACATCCCCGAAAAGGAGAAACCGGCACCCGCAGCACCACCGCCGTACTAGGCCGCGAGCTGTAACTACAGGTAAAGAGAAACCCGTTTTCTTAAAGAAAACGGGTTTTTTTGTTTACTCTTGACTTTCGGTCCATTTTGTGCTATCTTCCCGCGTGTGTGGAATTGCGTATCAGCACCAAGCCGAGGAGGGGGGAATGCTGAGGAAAATCCTGATTGCCCTGGGCGTCGTCGTGTTGGTCGTCGTCCTGGTAGTGGGCGGTGGGGGCTATCTGTTCATCCGCCGCAGTTTTCCCACCATCAACGGTACCATCCGCGTGCCGGGATTGCAATCCGAGGTGCGCATCTACCGTGACCGGTGGGGCGTGCCCAACATCTACGCCGATAATCTGCACGACCTGTTCTTCGCCCAGGGGTACGTCCACGCCCAGGATCGGTTGTGGCAGATGGAGTTCAACCGGCGCGTCGGCAGCGGCACACTTTCCGAGGTGTTGGGTGAGGCCACGCTGGAGGACGACAAGTTTCTGCGCACCATTGGCCTGCGCCGCGCCGCCGAGAAGGACTGGGAGAGCCTGGATGAAAACACCCGTGCGGCGCTCCAGGCCTACGCCGATGGGGTGAACGCTTTCATCGAGAGCCACAAGGACCGCCTGCCTCTGGAGTTCGTTATCCTGGGGGCCACCCAGGTGCCGGGCTACATCCCCGCGCCGTGGACGCCGGTTGACAGCTTGGCCTGGGGCAAGGTGATGTGCTGGGACCTGGGCGCGAACTGGCGCGACGAGCTGAAATGGGCACGGTTCATTCAGGAGCTGGGCGAGGAAACCACCCGCGAGCTGATGCCCGCCTATCCCGAGGCCGGGCCGTTCATCATCCCGCCGGAGGCGAAGGACTATCGGGATCTGGGTATCACCGATCTCTTCCCCGATGAACACCTGGCTCGGATTTTGGGTAACGATGGCGAGGGATTGGGCAGTAACAACTGGGTGGTGGATGGGACGATGACTGCCAGCGGGAAGCCGCTCCTGGCCAACGACCCGCACCTTAGCCTGCAGACGCCGTCCATCTGGTACGAGATAGGGCTGCACGCCCCCGGTTTCGACGTGGTGGGCGCGTCCTTCCCCGGCACGCCGGCGGTGATCATCGGCCACAACGAACGCATCACCTGGGGGGTGACCAACGTTGGCCCGGACGTGCAGGACCTCTACCTGGAGAAGGTCAACCCCGATAACCCTTACCAGGTCGAGTACATGGGCCAATGGGAGGACGTGAAAGTCGTTGATGAGGAGATCCGCGTGGCTGGGCAGGACAAGCCCATCTCACTGGAAGTGCGCATCACCCGCCATGGCCCGATCATCAACGACGTGGTCGAGGGTCTTGCACAGCCCACGGCCTTTCGCTGGACTGCGCTGGAGGGCCAACAGCTTTTCCGCGCGGTGCTGCTCATTGACCAGGCGGACAACTGGCAGGAGTTCCGTGACGCCCTGCGCTACTGGGATGCTCCCTCGCAGAACTTCGTCTACGCCGACGTGGAGGGCAACATCGGCTACCAGATGCCCGGCCACATCCCTATCCGCGCACAAGGTCAGGGATTGGTCCCTGTGCCCGGCTGGACCGGCGAGTATGAGTGGACAGGCTACATTCCCTTCGACGAGCTTCCTTCGGTTTTCAACCCGCCCACCCATTTCGTGGTCACGGCTAACAACGAAGTCGTCCCCGACGACTATCCCTATTTCATCGCCTATGGATGGGCAGCTCCCTACCGGGCGCAACGCATCACGGAGCTGCTGAGTGCGGCGAACCCGGGCAGTCTCACCGTGGATGATATGCGCGACGTCCAGGCCGACGTGTATTCCATCTCCGCCGAGAAGTTGATGCCCTACCTGGTGGCCCTGGAACCGGAGGGCTGGTTGCAAGAGCGGGTGATGCGCGATCTGCTAAGGCCCTGGGACTACTACCTGTCGGCCGACAGCGCAGCCGCGTCCGTGTTCGAGGTCTTCTATTGGAAGCTGGTGGAGCACACTTTCCAGGACGAGCTAGGGGAGCTATATCCGACCTATCTGGAGATGGGCAACTACCATCGCCTGCTGCTGGAGCGTCTGGTCGAGGAGCCGGACAATCACTGGTGGGACGACGTGAGCACCGACGCCCGCGAGACCCGCGACGACATCTACCGCGCCGCTTTCGCCGATGCGCTGGAATACCTGGGCCGCCACTACGGCGACCTGCATACTCTGTGGCGCTGGGACAAGATGCACTCCGCCCACTTTGACCATCCGTTGGGCGCGGTGAAACCCCTGGACAGGATTTTCAACGTCAGCGGCGTGCCTGTAGGTGGTGACAACTTCACCGTGAATCCGGGCTCGTTCAAATACAAGGATCCCTTCTCGGTGGACAAAGGCCCATCCTACCGGCAGATCGTGGACCTGAGCGATTGGAACAACAGCCGCTCGATGCATACCACCGGCCAGTCGGGGCAGCCGTTTCACAAGCATTTCTCGGACATGATTGAGTCCTGGCGTAAGGTGGAGCACCACCCCATGCTCTTCGACCGCGCGCAGATCGAGCAGAGCCGGGAGGGGCTGCTGGTGCTGGTGCCGTAGTTTGCCACGGGAACCGGAGGCCGGTAGAAAAATCAACGGGGTTACCGTCCCGCGAGACGGTAACCCCGACACGATTTAATCCTCCCTCACTCCCGTAGTTTGTACACCGATAGAAACGCTTTCACCCGTGGGTCGTCCGTCCACGGCAGGTCCACCCGCTCGTACTCGGGCACGCCGTCGAACATCGTCCCGTAGATGATGATGTAGTCCGGGCGGCGATCAATAATGTAACGCATGTCCAGCTTTTCGTGGCCTGGGGTGCCCTCGCCCATCCGCTTGCCCAGTGACTTCAGCTCCTCGCGATTCAGGTGTGCGGTGTGCAGATCGTTGATGCCGAACATGTCAATCGTGCGCAGCTCGGAGTAGAACGGCATCTGGCCTGCTGCGTCCACGGCGATGACCGTGTCAGGCGGGACGTTGTCGTGCAGCCATTTGCCCATCTGCGTGCGGGCTTGCCCGGCCAGCCTGGCATCGAAGCGATTGAGAAACAACGCTTGCTCACCCTCCACAGATGATGCCCAGAAGAAGCCGACCAGCAGGCTGACCAGCAGCACCCCGGCCGCCGCGTAGGTCAGCCGCCGTGGGCCACTCCGCTCCTCCAGGGCCGCCCGCCCCCAGATCAGCTTCTTCACCCAGTGGTAAAACTCGACCAGGCCACCCGCCAGCAACAGATAGTAGAGCGGCATCAGTGGGGCGAAAAAGCGGCCCACCGACCAGTCGCCCCCCACGTAAGCGATGTAGACGCTGTAGACGACGACGGTCAGCGCCATATAACTGGCCCAGACGGTGGACCGGGGGCGGAAAAGTGGGATCAGGGCCACCAGCAGGGGAATGTAACCCAAATGAATGCCGATGAACGTCCGCACGTAGGCCAGTCCTCGTTGCCATTGGGCCGCCGTGTCCTCCAGCGTGACCTTGGCGTAGAACGTGTTGGGGAAGAACCAGCCGTAGTACCGCCAGCGAAACAGGAAATAGGGCACGAAGATGACCACGAACAGCCCCACTCGCCCCAGGTCCATGCGGGTGATCAGCCGCTTGCGCGCGCTGAGGCGGTAGGCTACTTGATGGGCCAGGGTGAGGGCGAACACCAATAACCCCTCGGGGCGGGTCATCGCTGCCAGCGCAAACCACGCCCCGGAAACTGGCACCTGGGCTCTGCCCTGGAGTTCGCGGATGTAGGCCACGGCCCCGGCCAGGATGAGAAAAGCGAACAGGGTTGTCTCCAGACCACCCACCGACCACAGGGCAAAGGAACCATCCACAGCCAGGAATAACGCCGCCACCAGTCCAACCTGTGGTAACAATCCCTCGATCTCTCCGGTGGCTCGGTAGATGAAATACAGGCAGCCCAGGGCGAAGAGAACGCCTAAGACGATGGACGTCGCCGTGACGTTCAGCCCCACTACGAAAGCGGGGATCATCATCACCGTCCATAGAAAATTGGTGTACCCCTCCACCCGCCTCTCGCCGGCGTTGAAGGTCAGACCGTACCCCCGCGCTGCGTTCTGTGCGTAGCGATACGAAATGTAGGCGTCGTCTACGGTGTCGTAGCCGAGGGCGTGGCTGTAGAAAAGGCCATGCCCTACCAGGATGACCGCCGCCAGCAACAGATACGTCTCCGGCTGGCGCGCCCACCTGCGCAATGTGTCCCTCAATTTATCCCTCCATAGTGCATAACGCGGTCTCCTGCCGCAACCAATCCGGGGGACGCAGATGAACGCGGATGAACGCTGATTTTTACATTTTTATCTGCGAAAATCTGGGTAGTCTCCCCCTTGTGTGTTGGTGCCCCTCGCCCACCCCGCCGGGCGCTAAACCGCCCGGCTACGAGGTGGAAAGCCCTCTTCGGGGGCTCCAGAGGCCCGGAGGGCCTTGCATCTCGTAGCCCGGACGTTCCACGTCCGGGCAGGTCTGAGCGACCAACACGTTATCGGGAGACTACCAAAATCTGCGTCCCCAAAATTCTCGCGGACGGCGCAAATCTTGCGGGGCAATTCTATAGTGGCAGCCCTGGCGGCTGCCGTTTCTACGGTGCTGGCGTGACCGTCGGCGTGATGATCTCCACGTCGGTGAAACCCAGAGCACGGAGAAACTGGGTCAGCATTACCTGGGCACTGGTCTCGGCCTGCTGCAAAATGCCGTCCTCCTCGGCCCCGGACACGATTTCCCGTTCGGCCCGGGCCAGTAAAGCGAGGATCAGGTCTTTGCCCACCTCGTCCTCGCCCAGTAACTGGCCAATGAAATCCTGCTCGACCTTATAGATGCGCGTCCGATCCGGGTCCACTTTATGGGACAATATCTCCGCTGGCGGCAGGACGACGGTCACCTTGCTGCCCTCTACTTTCACGTCCTCCGGTCCGACCTGGGTCAGGTCCACTCCGGCCACCACCTCGCCGTAAGCTACCACCAGCAACCGGTAGCCCCCCAACTCAACGAACAGAATCCTCCGCCCCTCTTTCTCGGCCTCCACCACGTGCTCGACGGTGTACTTCACCGTCTCCAGGCGGCCCATGTTCTGGATGCGCTCCACCACGAGGATGGGCCACGGCGTGGGCGTGGGAGTGACTGTGGGCGTGGGCGGGGTGGAGGAGATAAGAGCCTGCCGTGTCACGTGCACCATCCCGAAGCAGGCGAAGGCGACGATGCCCAGCACGGCTACGCCCAGTGCTGCCTGTACCCAGATGTTCTTCAGCCAGGGCTGGCCAGGAGTTCCGCGTTTTTCCTCGTCCATAGATTCTCCCATCTTTGTTGATTAGAGCCCAATATCTCCCGCAGCCGCAGTTCCTAACCCTCCCGCAGGTTGCAAACCTGCGGGAGGGTTCATTTCATCCTCCCATCTGCCGGTACAGCGCCTGCAAAGTAAGCGCGTCCACCTCCAGGTTAGGGCTCTCGCAGATCACCGTCCCGCCGATGTCGAAATCGCGCCAGACCTGCACCAACTCCCGGTAGCGCAGGTCGGCATCGGCCAGGTTGAGGTGTTCCCGCTCTCCTTTGTCCGTGTACTTGATGCCGGAGACGTGGATGTGCATGTCGTCCAGAGCGGCGTGGCCCAACCCTTCCTCGATCAGGCGCAGGACGTGGGCGAACTCTTCCGCTGAGTTGTAAGCGCCGCCGGAGCGGGCGTGCAGGTGGGCGAAGTCCACGCAGGGCAGCACGCCGGGAACCTCGCGGCTGAGAGCAATCAGCTCCTCGATGGTGCCGAACTGGGAGGGCTTGCCCGTCGTCTCCGGGCGCAGCACTACCCCGTTGTCCTCCCCGCGCAGGATGGCGGTAATCTCCACCATGTGCTCTTTGAGCCGCTCGTACACCACCTCCGGCGGGTCTTTGTGATAGAAAGCGGGGTGGAAGACGATGTTCCGCGCCCCGGCCAGCCAGCCCTTGCGCGCGGCGGCCAGCAACCGTTTGCGACTGGCGGTGATGATTTTGGGGTCACGGGAATTGAAGTTGAGGTAGTAGGGCGCGTGGACGCTGAGCACGACGTCGTACTCCTGGGCCACAGCCTTGATCTCGGCCGCCTTTGCCTCGCCGATGCTCACTTTTTGCACCCAGGCCAGTTCCATGCAGTCCAGCCCCAGGGCCCGGATCCGCGCGATCCCGTCGGTGCTGTGCCTCTGGGGTGTGCTGCGAGGGATGCCCGCCGTTCCAAAACGCAGTTTACCCACGCTCACCTCCGGGCTTATTATACCCGCGCCTAGCGCGCTGTCAACCGCTTGCTCAAGGACATGGCCTTGAAAGCCTGGGCGGTGAGCCACCGGCGAGCCTTCTTCGCAAAGCGCTCGTCCTCCGGCGCGTAGGCCGGATCACCCAGGATGAGGTACAAGGCCCGGCGCACGCCGTGGGGGATGATGTCGCCCGCCATCCCATAGCCGATGCAGTCGTAGCCCACCAGGATCAGGTTCTCGACGGGCGAGAGGGGATCCAGGCGGTCGCCGCCGCTCTGCCCCATGCGGTGGGCCATCTCCGCCGTCCACAGGCCAGTGAAGAACATGGGGAGCTGGAGTTCCACCACCTCGTCGAAACGGGGGAACACTTCGCGCAATTGGGCCAGCACCAGGTCCAGCTCCTGCCGCTTGTGAAATGGCGGTTCCATTTTCCAGAATACCTCCAGGATGTGCCGCCCTTCGGGGGCCATGTCCGGATCGAAGAACGTGGGCGCGTAGCAGTTGAGGATGCGCGGCCAGCCCATGGTGTGCAGCAGCGAATGGTCCTCGCCCAGCAGCGGCTCGGTGCTGCCCAGGATGAGGTTGGCCACGTTGGCCGGGATGGCCCCCTCCAACCGGGCGAGGTAGTCCGGTGGCAGGTTCTCCTGTCCCACCAGCCGGATCAGCCGGCCCAGCCCAGCGTTGTGGATCACGACATCGGCGGTGATGGTGCGCCCGTCGCTCAGCGCGACGCCCCTGGCCGCGCCGTTCTCGATCGCGATGCGCTCCACCCGGGTGCGGGTGGCAATCTGACCGCCGTGCTCGCGCACCACGTGCGCCAGGCCGCGAACGATGGCCGCTGTCCCGCCTTTCGCCGTGCCCCACTGGGCCATGTTATCAATGGAATCCACGATGGCCCGCTTGCATTCCATGGCCGGGAAATCGTCCACGGTCTGCGAGGCAAAACAGTGGGTGATGATGGTCTCCACGTAATCCACGTAGGTGGGGTTGCCGGGCACGAACTTCTCCACGTACTGGCGGGTGGTCATCTCGGCGGGGTAGCTGACGCGCGGGTTGTACATGTCGGCCAGCCAGGCGTAGACCTGGGCCATCCCCTTGGGGCCGCCCACCAGGGTCTCCTGGGCCTCGTCCAGCGAGGCGAAGCGCCGCCCATCGCGCAGCACCACCCAGTGATCACCACGTGATTTCGTGTCGTGGATGGTGATCCATTGGATGGGCGCATCCAGTTGCGTGCACATCCGCCCGATGCGGCTGGCCGGGCCAGCAGCGGTCCACGCGGCGGTGGTGATGGCATAGCCCCGGTAATTGAGATGCGTGTACTTCCCGCCGACGAAGGAGAGTTGTTCCAGCAAGAGTACCTTTTTCCCCGCGCGGGCCAGCCCGCCGGCGACCATCAGCCCGCCGATCCCGCCGCCGATGATCACCGCGTCGTAGTGTTCATCCAGGGGCACGGGCGCTGAGGCCAGCTCCGGTGCGTTGAACACGTTGTTGGGGCAGGCGTACAGGCACTCACCGCAGGCGGTGCACAGCCCCTCGTCAATACGCGGGTGAGTATCCGCTTCAATTTCGAGGGTGATGGCCTCCGCCGGGCAGATGACGGTGCAGTAGTTGCAACCGCTGCATTGGGAATCGTTGATGGCGATAGTCATGCGATTTCCTTTCCGCATTGAAACGCAATAGGTTCGGGGGGTCAGCCTACAAGCGAGCTCGTAGCCTGCCGCCAGTGGACAAAGATATCCAGCCTACCGCAGACGCGCCCGCAAGAAGTGCCAGGCCGACCGGGCCAGCCAGCGATAGCTCTGCGCCGCCGAATCGGCTTGCCAGAGGTACTCCAGCACTCCCCACCCGCGCCGCCCGTCCATCTCGAACTCGGCCAGGGCCTCGTTGAGCAGGGTACGCCGGTCGGCCATAGGGAACACAGTGAGGGCGCGGGCCTGGGCGTGATGGGCACGCCCGGCGTCGTCCTCCAGACGCAGCCTCACCACCATCTGCGTCCGGCCATCGCGAGCATACTTTGTCATGACGTACGCTCCGATCAGCCCGTAGGTCTGCTCGCCGTCAAAGGCGAAGCCGTTCACAGTCTCGCGCTGTTCCGCGCGCACCCACCACACGTTGAAGGCCCACGGCGGCGATTCGCCGTCGGCAGGGAACACGCCGCTGATCCACTTCCATTCGTCGGGCCGCGCCCAGTCGCGTACTCCCCAGGAGTGATCGCGCAGGCCCGCGCCCCGCACGTTGAAGCGCTGGCCTCGCAGCGTGATGGTGCCGTTGACGGTGCAGCCCTGTTCGTAGTGCCGTCCGGCGACAAAGGGGGGCAGCACAACCGCGTTGTCCGCGTAATCGTACGGGGGATGAAAGCCGGTGAAGGTCAACTCCGCCTGGCAACGGCTATCTTCCAGGCGGAGTGTCCAGCGGTGCAGGGGATCGAGCATCGTGTACGAGAGGCCATCCAGCGTCCAGTGTCGCCAATCCCCCTGAAAGGGGACGTTGCGCCGGGGATACAGGTGGGCCAGCTCCAGCCGGGCCCGCCGGCGGAACAGCAGGAAGCCCGCGTCGGCCAGACCCTCGTTGGGGCGGAAGCCCATCGTGGAGAAGCCACTCAACCCGGCACGCTCGTCGTGGAAGAAGAAGTAGTGGCTCTCCCGCCAGAGAGGTTC
>JAGGZG010000165.1 GCA_021162125.1 Anaerolineae bacterium | reverse complement strand
GAGGGAGAATCATGGTCAAAGAGAAAGCAACAGGATTAGCCGGGTACACCGTGCGTGATTGGGTGTACGTAGCCGTGTTCGGTGCCTTGTGGGGGGCTGCTGAACTCACACTGGGTTCTTACCTGCACGTCATCTTTCCTCCCCTGGCCGACACCTTCGTCATCGGCCTGATCATGGCTGGGCTGGGGGGCATTATCGTCCTGGTCGGGCGACAGTTCGTCCCCCGCGTCGGCGCGGCGTTTATGATGGGGATCATCACCGCCTTACTCAAGACGTTGAGCCTGGGCGGGATCAAGATTGGGCCCATCGTCGCCATCCTGGCCGAATCATTGTTGATCGAGATGGCGCTGCTGCTGGCCCGCCGGCCCGCCCGCTGGAACTTCGTCCTGGCCGGTAGTCTGGCGGTTAGCTGGAACTTTTTCCACAAGTTTATCATGATGCGCCTTCTTTTCGGCAAGGGGATCGAAACGGTCTACGTGAAGATGGTCAAAGACGGCAGCAACGTGTTGCACATTGACGTGCGCTACGGTCTGCTGATCATCGTGCTCCTCTTCCTGGTGCGGATTGCCGTCGGGGCGCTGGCCGGCTGGCTGGCCTGGGGCCTGGGTGGCGCAGTGCGGCGACGGTTGTCACAGGAGACGTGACGTGACGCGGCGTCCCATCCGCTGGCTGGGGCCGGGGAGTTACCTGGTCTTTCTGGTGTGGGTGCTGTTCCTCATCGCCCTGCTCCCCGATGAGCGGATCGTGCCCCTGCTGATCGCCGTGCTCGCCTTTGGCTTGCTCAACGGTGGTCAGGGACTATCCCCCCTGCGAAAAGTCCGCTTCTGGACTCTGATCCTGTCCATCGTGGCCATAAGCCCCTGGATTCTGGGGGAAGCTGATCTGACGTGGGGCTGGCTGCGACTTTCGCGCGCCGGTTTCGAGATGGGGCTGTGGATGGCCCTGCGCGCGGTTTGCCTGAGCCTGGCTTTCAGCGTGAGCGCGGGGGCGCTGTCCACATCAGAGATGGTACATCTCTTCGAGGAGATCGGGATGAAAGGGCTGGGGTTCTCCCTGGGGGTGGCGCTAAACCTGCTGTCCACCCTGGGGGAGACTATCGAGGCGGCTTATCACACCATACGCCTGCGGGGTGGGTTTCGCCGTCCCTGTCTGGCGCTGAGGCTGTTCCTGGTCATGGTCATCGCCAATGCTCTGCGCTACGGCGACGACGTGGTCAGGGCAGCCTCGGCGCGCGGTTTCGATCCGGCAGTGCAACGGCGAGAGACGTCGCTATTCCGGCGGGCAGATGGCGTGTTCGCGCTGGGGCTCCTGGGGCTGACCGGGGTGCTGCTCCTCTGGCCCTGGTGACGTACCCACTCAGGGCGTGTCGGTCAGCCGATTCAGCCGATTCACCCGATAATCGGCTCCATCGGCTGACCAGTATCACAAACCCAGCACGGCCAGCCGCTGTTCCTCGTCCAGCGGCTTCCCGGTGTGCGGGTCCACCTCCCGACAGGCGCCGTCCACAATCCGCGTCACGGAGCGGCCCAGGGCGTAGGGGTTATTGCGCAGGTGGGGCGCGTCCATGAGGCCCTGGCGCACAGCCAGCCCCAGCGTGGGCACATGGGTAAACGGATCGGATACGTCCGCCGGGGCCAGACTGGCAATGGCCGCCAGCAACACTTGAGTCTCGGCCCCCAACTCCCGCCGCCGGGTCTCCACCTCCGGATCACGCGTCATCGTTGGCTGGCCGCGCAGGGCGATCTCCACCACGTGCCGCGCCATGCGCACGCTGGCGATCACGTCCTCCGGCCGGGCGGCGTGGTCTGCCTCGCAGAAAGCGACCACGTGTAGCACGTCTGGCCGCATCGCCATTTGCAGGTACACGCTGGCCGCAAGCTGCGCCCGCGCGGCGTCCTCCTGCACGGGATAGCTCAGCAGGCCGTTGCGGGTGTGATGGTAGATGTGGAAATCATCATCCCGCAGAGTTTCCACCAGGTCACGGGCGGCCAGCATCTTCGCCAGGTCCATCTTGTCCGATAACCCCGGCGGGCTGTTGAACATGTAGTGGCTGATGTAGTGACGTACGCCCATCGCTTTGGCGTTGCGGGCGGATAGATACGCCGAGGCGACGAACACCGTGTCCGAGGCGTCGCGCATCCCCCAGTGGTGCGGCTCATTGCACTCCACCGGGATGTCGTGTGCAGCGTGCCAGGCCATCGCCTCCTGGTGTGCGGCGATGGATTCCTCCAGGCCCAGCGGGCCACGTCCATCCATGCGGTTGAACCAGTACAGCGGGATGGCTGCCCAGGCGTTGTTGATGGTTTCCCGGTACATCTCGGCCAGGCGGATAAAGTCTCGGGTGCCGGCGTAGGTGCGCAGCAGAGGGTAATTGCCCGTGCGCGATGCTTCGTAGATGCGGCGGAAGTCATCGGCGGAACGCACTGGCACACCGCCTGCCCCTTTGCGGCGGGGGTCCTGATCCTCCGGGTGGAAGAAGTTCTCCTGTGCCTCCTGGTCGGTGCCCAGGGAGATAATGTCCAGCAGGCGCGATTCGGCGATCTGGCGCACACCGGCGATAGTCTCCTCCAGCGAGGGCAGGCCGAAGTGATGGCGGATCAGGGGACGCGGACGCTTCCAGGCCCAGCGCTCGACGAAAGTCTGGGGGTAGTCCTGTTCGCGGGGCGGGCCGGGGGGCTGACCACGCAGGTAGGCCACTATCTCCTCGACAGGTTCCTCGCCGGAGAAGGCCCGTTCGAAAAGAGGGATGCGCCGCGCCCGTTCGGTCACCGGCGGCGTCCCGCCGAAGCAGAAGCGCCGTCCACGGTCCAGACCCCGGGCACGCACGGCAGCGGCGAACTGGCGCAGCAACTGCTCACCGGTCTCCGGCGTCAGCCGGTAGCTAACACCCACGAGATCAGGTTGCCTCTCGGCGATGGCCTGCACGAAGTCGGCGATAGGCGTGGCCGGGCCCAGGAACTCCGTGCGGTAGCCCTGCTCCTCGGCCAGGCGCAGGAAGTTAAACACCCCGGCCACGTGCGCGCACTCCCCCAGCGCCCCTCCCAAAACAACCCGTTCACGATTGTGTGTCAATCATCCACCTCCTCTCCTTATTCCCCCTCTAATCATAGGGCAGGATTCCCTCGTTAACGTAAGCCGTTATCTCGCCCACACTCAGGTCTTCCAAACCGAGCCTCTCCAGCGTGCGGCCCCGTCGCCAGTAGTCGGTGTGATGGACGATGCAGGCCAGGCGGATGATGGATTCCATAGCTCGTACCCGGACGCCAAATCGCGCTCCCAGTGCAGCGATAGGCACCAGGCTCATGGGCACGTCCTCGAAGATGTAACGATGTTCCAGTGATGCCGGGGCAGTGATGCCGTAGTAACCGGAGTTGTTGTGAATGGCCTCGTTCAGGTCGGAGCCGCGGGCATCGTAAGCCATCTTTAGCCACTCCATTGCCGTCTGGGCACGGATGCCCAGCGCCGAGGCTACCGTCACCCGCTCGCGGTCGAGGGCTGCCAGCACCCGCGCCACGGAAGCAGTCACGCCGTCAATGTAGAACTGGAACTCGCCGCGAGTGCTTTCGATGCGCCCGGCGTTGAGCAATGCCAGAGCCGGGTGGAAAATGGCTCCCATGTTGTTCATGCTGGTGCGCAGGACGTTGCCGCCGTCAATGAAGTGAGGATAGGCCGGGCGCAGGGCCTCCAGCACGCGCGAGGTGCGGGTGGCGGGCAGGGCTGCCAGGGGCACCGCGTCTTTGACGCGGAAGATGCGCGCCTGAGCCGGGCCTTCACTGCGGCTGGCGTAGATGAAAGTCTCCGTCTCGGCCACCGTCACGTCGGCCCGGCAGCCCTGATCGCGCAGCACTTTGGCGAATTCGATGGCCCCACCGGTGCGGCCAGGGTTCAGGACCACGATTTGACCATCTTTCAAGTGAGGTGCGGTCACCATTGCAATGTCGCGGTGCGCCGAGGCGGGGACGACGACCATGATAACCTCCGCTTCGGCCAACGCTTCAGCTATATCGGACGTGACGGCGCGCAGGGGACCGAATCCACGCCCGCCCGGTGTGTCGCTCGTGAGATCAATCCCGCCCCGGGCACGGATGGCGGCAACGTGAGCCGCCGTGCGGTTGTAGAGGGTCACGGGGAAGCCCATCAGTCCCAGGTGAGCGGCCATCGCTTTACCGCCGTGACCGGCGCCGATGACTGTGTACTGTGTTCTCTGATTCATAATCACATCCCTTCCTTGCTGATTTATGGAGAAACCTGATTGACTGACAAATCGTTCAGGACGCAGATTCACGCAGATTTTCGCAGATTATCTGCCGATGAAACCAGAAAATCAGCGTCCATCAGCGTTAATCTGCGTCCTATTTCTTGCTCCCAGGGCAAATCCAGAGTTTTATCAGTCAACCAGATGGAGAAACAAAAACTCCAGGCACAAACCTGGAGTTTTAGATGATACTCCCGGTCTGCCTCTTTCACCGCCGACGAAGTTAGCTGCCGGGTTAGGGCTGAAAGATGCCCCCCTCGCCGCAGCGAGGTACACCCCAGAATTGGGTCCTCCGCTTCCCGTCAAATGAGAATTGGGCGTACAGACGTGGTAATGTTATGCAGTTGTGACTTGATCGTACCACAATCAAGGCAAAGGTCAAGCGGACGTGCTCTCAAGCGAACCTATTTCTTCCGTCGTCGTTCCCAGCGAGTGCGCTTCAGCCGCTTTCTGTACTTATGCTTTGCCATTTTTTTCTTGCGCCACTTTTTCGCATTCGCCATGCATCTGCCTCCTGCTTCGCACTTCTTGTGCCTCTTTCGCTGTCGGATAGACAGCGTGCTCTCATCGCTTGTAGCGATAAACGATCCGCCCTCGCGTCAAGTCGTAAGGCGAAATCTCCAACCGCACCCTGTCTCCAAGCAAAATGCGGATGTAGTACTTGCGCATTTTCCCAGCAGGATAGGCCAACACCCTCTGCCCGTTTTCTAGCTCCACTCGGAACTGAGTGCCAGGCAGGGCTTCTGTCACCCTGCCTTCCACTGTGATCTTCTCTTTACTCAATTTTGGCGCTTGTGTCCTGCTGGGCATAAATTAACCTCCGTGTAAAATGCCTGTATTATGGGGGTACCTATAGATTTTGGACAAAGTTTAAGTAACTATTCGCCACTTTATAACTTGCCCTCGCATTGGAGCGCGTGGTGCTTAGAACCTCTGCCGCTTCCGTTGCCGACGCCGGGCGCGGCGTACTGCCTTGCGATGGGCTAAGCGTCGCTGCTCGCTTTTGGGGATAAAGTGCCGGCGTCGTCGTACCTCGCTTAAAATGCCACTATGTTGGACTTTCTTGCGGAAGCGTTTAATCAAGGCTTCCGGAGATTCATCTGGTTGTAAGTATACAGTTGTCATTTCCTCTACGTCTCACCTCCTCCCGCACAATCTCTATCTGGCTGGGCCGGACATGCTGTGATGTGATCCCTTGATTGATTATGTATGGAATGGAACACCCGGCCGCCTTCTTGTGCAGACAAGGGACAGGGGCCGGGCTCCTTAAATTCAGCCGGAGAAACGTGATAACCCCGTTCCGGTGCGGCTCGGACTCAAATAAAAACTCGGTCAGCCTTCTGTGTTGCGTTGCGATGCAGCACAGTTGGGAACCGAGCTTCTTGGTCCGTTCTCCCTGGCCTTTGGGGGAGACTCATTCCACTGGACTGGACCGACGAGCGGGGCACCTGGTCTTCTTGCCCCCGTGTGCTCGCCCCCAGTCAAGCAGATTCATCCACACTTCCGATACTGTCCTCCACGTTTGCCTGGAGCCAAGATACGTTCCCTGAAACCTTATCTGGCAAAAAATATTATACAGGGAGAACAACATCTTGTCAAATCGCGGTGGCTTGGGGATAGCGCAACAAGTCAGCGCTACTCACAAGGTGTTGGGGGAGAGAAGGAGCGAGGGGATACCCCTCGTGCCCCCAGGGATTTGCTGCGTTATCCCGCTTGGGGGTGCATCTCTGTGCTGGGGTGAGCTTCCAGCCATTTGGCAGTAAGGTGACGACTTGAGGATCAAATAGCTTTACTTTCCATAAGCGAAGAAATATGGTACAATAATGCTACTTTGTCCGTGATACTGAATCCTCGTCGCTACGTGATTTTTGGTTGTCGCCCCGGCGGTATACGGGGTCAGATAGCTCTTTGGAGGTAAAGGAGATGAAAATGTACGGACGACACACTGCGGTTATAGGAACGGTGTTGCTGCTGGTGCTGAGTAGCCTGGCCTGCTCCATCAGTGGCGAGGTCAACGTGGAAGGCCCGGCCCTCACCGTTGAGGCCGGCACAGGACACACCGGCTCTGAGGAGACGCCGCTTCCTACGGCTCCCCCGCCTGCCAACCCCACGGAGGAGCCCACGCCTGTCAAACCGGCAGAGGAGCCCACACCGGTTGCGACCGAGGGTGCGGAATCAGAGCACGGTTCGCCAGAGTTGCCCCCCGACCAGGAGCCGTTGGAGATGGCCGACATCCCCGAACTGGAGATTCCCACCCTTGACCCGCATAGCGGCGGGATGGGCCACCTGGGCACCTTTCGACAGCGAATGGTGATCTCCTTCGCCGGCCAGGAGAGCGGCTACACCGGCGTGTACCGCTACGATGCGGAGGTTAACACCACCAAGCAGGCGGTGCACATCACCGTCAGCGCTGAGGGGCCGGCGGCACAGCAACTCCCGTCCAACCAGGTCCAGGCCATCTGGATAGGCCCGCGACTGTGGTTGAAGGTAGGTGCCCAGCCCTGGGTGCCGGTTCCGGAGAGCGTGGCGGAGATTCAGTTCGACGAGCAGATGTACTCGGTGGGCGACTTCCTGCCATACGTGGCTCACTTCCAGCGAGTCGAGCCGGACGAGGTGGTCAATGGCATCCTCTCAGCCCACTATACTTACGACGCGCAGGACCTGCCGACCCAGTACGGCACCGTGAACGGCCACGGAGACGTCTACGTGGCCCTCGAAGGCGGCTACGTGGTGCGCTACACGCTGGATGGCAGTGGCACGTTCGACGAGTACTTCCAGGGCAGTGGCACGCTGAGCCTAGTGTACGATACCTACGACGTCGGCGCGGACATCGACATCAACCCCCCGCGTCGCTAACTGAAAGTCAGTTTGTAATCGTCGCGTAGCCAGCTGTTCCGGGGTTGCAGACCCGGCGTAAGCACGCACGTTATACGAGGAGGCTTCCCGTGAAATCCTATACCAAATATCTCGTCTTCAACACCCGCAACCGTCGCGAACTCGTCCGCATCACCGGCAGAGTGGAGGATGCGGTCCGAGAGAGCGGTGTGCGAGAGGGATTGGTTCTCGTGTCGGCGATGCACATCACCGCCGCCGTGTTCGTCAACGACGACGAGCCGGGTCTGCATCAAGACATCTGGGATTGGCTGCAAGAGCTAGCTCCCTACGGTCCCGACTATCGCCACCATCGCACTGGCGAGGACAACGGGGACGCGCATCTGAAAAGCCTTCTCATTCACAACCAAACCATCCTGCCCATCACCAACGGCCGCCTGGACCTGGGGCCGTGGCAGCAGGTTTTCTACGCCGAGTTTGACGGCCAGCGGCGCAAACGGGTGATTATCAAGGTGATCGGTGAGTGAGTGCATGGGTGGCGTGATGGCGTTAAACTAGGCCGAACGCGAGGCCAATCTCACTCGTCAAAAATCAAAATGTCTCCCTCAAAATGGCCCCCTTACTGGCTGAGGTGACCATCGTCGCATAGCGGGCCAGGTAGCCGTGGGTCACTTTGGGCGACAGCGGCTTCCAGGCTTCCCGCCGGCGGGCCATCTCCTCCTCGGGGACGAGAAGCGTCAGCCGCTTGTTGGGAATGTCCAGTTCTACCTCGTCCCCTTCCTGCACCAGGGCGATCGGCCCTCCGGCCGCGGCCTCCGGGGAGACGTGGCCAACGGCGGCTCCCCGCGTTGCTCCCGAGAAGCGGCCATCGGTTATGAGGGCCACCTTGTCGTCCAATTCCATCCCGGCCACGGCGGAGGTGGGCATCAGCATCTCCCGCATTCCCGGCCCGCCCCGGGGCCCCTCGTAGCGGATGACGATCACGTCGCCGGCCTGGATGCTCCCGCTCAGGATGGCGGCCAGTGCCGACTCCTCGTCCTCGAAGACGCGAGCCGGCCCTCGATGGTGTAGCATCGCTGGGAGGACGGCGGCCGCCTTGACGACCGCTCCGTCGGGGGCCAGGTTGCCGCGCAGGATGGCGATCCCTCCATCGGGCCGATAGGGGTCGCTGGCCGGACGAATGACGTCGGAACGGCGGTGGACTCCGGTGAGGTTCTCGGTCACCGTCTTCCCGGTCACTGTCCGGGCCTCACCCCACAGCCGCTTGTGGCGGAGAAGTTCGGCCATCACTGCTGCTATACCGCCCGCCTCGTCCAGATCTTGTATGTGGTAGGGGCCTGTGGGGCTGAGCTTGACCAGGTAAGGGGTCCGACTGCTCACTGCGTCGAATCGTTCCAGGGGGAGTGGGACTCCCGCCTCGTGGGCGATGGCCGGCAGATGCAGTACTGTGTTGGTCGAACCGCCGATGGCCATATCCACGGCGATGGCGTTCTCAAAAGCGGCCTCCGTCAGGATGTCGCGGGGGCGAATGTTCTCCTGGACCAGGTGCATGATCTGCATCCCGGCCCGTTTGGCCAGCCGGAGGCGGGCCGCCGTGACCGCCGGGATCGTCCCATTGCCCGGCAGACCCATGCCCAGCGCCTCGGTCAGACAGTTCATCGTGTTCGCGGTGAACAGGCCGGCACAGGAGCCACAACCGGGGCAGGCTGCCAATTCCAAGGCCTCCAACTCCTCCGCGCTCATTCGCCCGGCCTGGACCTCCCCCACCGCCTCGAACATCGTTTTGACGTCCACGTCCTGGCCCTCGTAGCGTCCGGCCAGCATCGGCCCGCCGCTGACGAAGATGGCGGGGACGTTAAGGCGGGCGGCAGCCATCAGCATGCCGGGCACGATTTTATCGCAGTTTGGAATGAGCACCAGACCGTCCAGACTGTGGGCGGAGATCATTACCTCTACAGAATCGGCGATGAGTTCCCGGCTGGGCAAGGAGTAGTACATCCCTGGGTGGCCCATTGCGATGCCGTCACACACGCCGATGACATTGAACTCCAACG
This sequence comes from Anaerolineae bacterium, assembly GCA_021162125.1. Classification (GTDB taxonomy): domain Bacteria; phylum Chloroflexota; class Anaerolineae; order JACIWR01; family JACIWR01; genus JACIWR01. The sequence continues at coordinate 1,452 of JAGGZG010000165.1, read as the reverse complement.
GCGTGCCCCCAGCCATCCGCACACCTGCTTTCACTGCCTCGCTCACCTTGTCGAGGTGAACGTGGCCAGGCACAATGTCGTTGTAAGAATTGACTATCCCGATGAGGGGCCGGTGCAGTTCCTCGGGCGTTAACCCGGTGGCATAAAAGAGGCTCCGGTGAGGAGCTCGTTCGTAACCTCGTTTTACCAGATCGCTACGCATGGCTTATCCTTTCAACCTTATTCTTTCAGTAATGAGATTCCCCATCTCCCTGGTCCCGACCAGGATGGTGCTCTCCTCGTGGATGTCCCTGGTGCGGTAGCCTTCTGCCAGCACGGCCTCAACTGCGTCTTCGATGGCTTGCGCTTCCTCATCCAACTCCAACGAGTAGCGGAGCAGCATTGCCGCGCTGAGGATGGTGGCGATGGGGTTGACCACGTTTTGGCCGGTGTACTTGGGGGCCGAGCCGTGGATGGGCTCGAATAGGCCGGGCTTGTGTGCACCAATCGCCCCCGAAGGCAGCATACCCATGGAGCCGGCGATCATGGATGCCTCGTCGGTCAGGATGTCGCCGAACATGTTGCCGGTGACGATGACGTCGAAGACACCGGGATAGCGCACCAGACGCATGGCCGCGATGTCCACGTACATGCTCTCGAATTCTACGTCCGGGTAGTCCCCGGCTACACGCTTGGCCGTCTCGCGCCACAGGCGAGAACTCTCCAGCACGTTGGCCTTGTCCACCGAGGTCACCTTCTTGCGCCGTCTCCGCGCCAGGTCGAAGGCCAGGCGCACAACGCGCTCGATCTCGGGCTCAGTGTAGAACATCGTGTCGTAAGCCGCCCGGACACCGTCCACACTTTCGCGGCCCCGTTCGCCAAAGTAGATCCCACCCGTCAGTTCCCGCACCACCAGCAAGTCCACGTCGGCGATGACCTCCGGCTTGATGGTCGAGGCGTGGAGCAGTTGTTTGTACAGTTTCACCGGCCGCAGGTTGGCGAAGACCTCCAGCCCCTTACGCAGGCCCAGGAGTCCCTGCTCCGGGCGCACTGGCGACCGAGGGTCGTCATACTTGGGGTCGCCGACCGCTCCCATGAACACCGCGTCGGCCTGTTGGCAGGCCTCTAACGTCTCCTCTGGCAATGGTGAGCCTGTCGCCGCAATGGCACAGCCCCCGATCAACGCTTCCTCGAAGGTGAAACGATGGCCGTACCGGTCGGCTACGGCTTGAAGCGCCTTGACCCCTTCGGTGACGACTTCCGGTCCGATTCCATCTCCAGGCAAAGTGACGATTTTTGCTTCCATGAATGCTCTTCAGTCCTCCTGTTCTTCATTTGCGGTTCACCGTAACTGCTCAGGCTACTTCTGTTAGCGATTGAAATCGCCTCTAGAGGGCTTGCAGCCGAGCGTCCACCTGCGTGGACGCGCCTGTCCACGCAGGTGGACAGCCAGCTTTAGCTCCTCAGGCGCGG
>JAGGZG010000342.1 GCA_021162125.1 Anaerolineae bacterium | reverse complement strand
GTGGTCGCCGATGCGTACCCCGCCCTGCCCTCGGATCAGGGTGAACTCACCGAGGAAGCAATTGCGACCTACCCAAATGCCCGATTGGGGCAGCCCGCGAAAGTTGTACACGTGCAACTCCGAACCGTGCATTACGAAAGTGTCGTCGCCGATGAAGATACCCTGCGGACAGGCGTGGAGGTACACCCCGTAATCCAGGTAGACGTTGCGCCCCAGGGTGATATTAGCCGGCAAGCATAGCCGCACGTGCGACTCGATGGCCGGCAAGCCCTGGCTGTGCAGGATGAGTTTGTATGCCAGCGCCCGCAGGCCGATCCCCACCAGACTGGGTATCCCACCCAGGAGGGAAAACAGTGTCTGTTCCAGCACGTATCGGCCCAGGCCAGTGGACTGGCCGGCCAGATAATAGCGCAGACGGCCCTGCTCCGCGGCCACGGCCGCCGCGTCTTTTGCGCGCGAGATATGTTCGGCCTCGTTCATCATGCTATCCTCTTGAGGTGCCCGGCACTTTGAAAGTGCCGGGCACCCGTAACAAGCGCCCCTGAGCATCCTAATTACTCACACTCAGAGGCGCTGCAAAGTTCACTCAATTGCCCCCAGTATTCAGCGGGATACGCCACCCGTCCACGAAGGACTCAGCCCACGCGGCAAGCAGGCCGCTGCACGCTCCTCGGCAAGGATCATGTGCACCGCATCCTGTAGATTCCGCGCCAGACGAAAGCCATTTTGTCCCTTACGCAGGCAGGAGAGGAATTGCCGCCGGCCACGTCCGGTGAGCACCATGTAACATTGACAGCCCACCGCCTGTCCGGCCTGCATGTCACTCCACGCATCTCCGATGAGATACGAGTGCTCCAGATCAATATCCAGCTCCCTGGCTGCCTGCAAGAGCATCCCCGGTTGAGGCTTGCGGCATCCACACTGTTCGTCGGGACGATGCGGACAATAGAACACGCCATCCACCCGCCCACCAGCCGCCTGGATGGCCTGCGTCATCCGCCGATGGATATCTTCCACCGTGTCCACCGACACTATGCCGCGATTAATCACCGCCTGATTGGTAATTATTACTACAGCCAGGTCAGACTCGGCCAGGCGAGCCAAAGCAGCACGGGTCCCGGGTAGGAAGACAAATTCATCCCAGGATTTCACATGATCACGGCGATTGTGACAGATTACCCCATCGCGATCTATAAATACCGCCCGTCTCACTCCTTCAGGGCTCCCTTTAGCCTGGACTTCCAGCGGGGAGCAGGTTTCTCGCTCAACACATCCCAAACCCTGGCCAGGCCCATCGAGTCGCCCGGCGTTGAAACCACTGCCGGGTCGTCCCCCACCGGCAGTGGCTTGTCCTGAGCCTTGTCGAAGGGCTTGTCCTGAGCTTTGTCGAAGGGCAACCGTCCCTCCCCCCGCATCTTGTGCTCCACTTTGATCTCCCGCCATTGGCTTCCCCCCAAACGAGCCCGCTTTCTCAGTTCCTGGCGCAGCACTGTACATATCAGGTGCTCCAGAACCAAGTGCACGTCCTCGATTTGCTCCATGTAGGACGAGGGTACCACCACACCCACGTCCGTAAGGGACGCGAGCTTTCCACCGCCACATCCTGTCAGGCTGATGGTTTTGGCCCCCCGCCACTTGGCCATCCGCACGGCACGCACAACGCTCTCCGAGTTACCGCTGCCGCTGATGGCGATGACCACGTCGCCCGCATCCAGCAGCCCGTGGAGCTGCTCTACAAAGACGTCCCCGTAGGACATATCGTTGGCCCAGGCGGTTAACAGCGGAACGTTGTCCGTCAGAGCGATCACCCGGAAGCGAGGCACGCCAGAGGTAATGGTCCCTTTAGCCAGGTCGCAGGCGAAATGAGAGGCAGTCGCTGCACTGCCTCCATTGCCCATGACGAAAACCTTCGCCCCGGCTTTGTGTCCCTCCAAAAGAGTTTCGACGACGCGCTGAACATCATCCAGCGGCAGTCGTCCCAGAACTTGTTGTAATTGTGTCAGATATTCTGCGATGCCTTCCATGGTATTATGACTCTCCCCGCTATTGTATTAAGTTTTACACCGTTTGCTCCTGTTCTTGTTTTTGAAGCATCGTTTGCGAGAGCATGGCGTTCCAACGGGCATAAGGAGTGGTACCACTCACTGCCCACATCACCTGAGCGCCTTCATGGTCGAAAGCAAAATCCAGGCGGCGCAGTCCCAGTCCTTCCAGAACCCTCGTCACGTCAGCTTGCCGCTCTGGCGGGCAACACAACATCATGAAGCCCCCACCTCCCGCGCCAGTGATCTTCCCTCCTATGGCCCCTGCTGCGCGGGCAGCCGTGTAGCACTTGTCTATGAAGGGATTGGTGATATTCTCCGTCAGGCCGCGTTTGTTCAGCCAAGAGAGGTGCAAAAGTTCCCCAAATCCGTCTAAGTCACCCCGCTCCAGCGCTTGCTTTATGGACATCGCCAGCTCCTTGATAGCGTGCAGTCGCTCGACGATGAGTTGGTCTCCCTTCTCGCTGCCGCGTTTCTGGTGCCGCAGGATGGTGGAGGATTTGCGAGAGGTGCCGGTGAAAAAGAGCATCATCCGTTTCTGGAATGCCACCATAATATCCGGGGGCAGATTGATCGCATCCACCTGTACTGAGCCGTCTTTCTCAAAGATGATGTGGTTGAGCCCACCAAACGCCGCCGCGTACTGGTCTTGTTTGCCCACGGGCATGCCCATCTTCTCAATTTCGATGAAGCTGGCCATCTCGGCCACCTCGTAGGGGCTGAGATCAAGCCCGCACCAGAAGGCCAGGGCCTTGATCATAGCCACTGCCACGCTACCCGACGAGCCCAGACCGGTGCCCGGTGGAATCTGAGAGGCCAGGAAGATATTGACCCCGTTCTGCACATTGAAGTGGTTGATCACCGCCTTGGGCAAGGCCAGGTCGCCATCCCACACCAAGTCCTCGCAGGGCGGCCGCCGGTAGAACGTGTGATAGTCCGCCGATACCACCTGCAAAGAGTCCGGTTTGCCCGGGGTCAGGATGGTGTATGCGTAGTGATTGATGGTGGTGCTGACCACCATCCCCCCATATTGCTCGTAATAAGCTGGTAGATCGGTCCCCCCACCGCCGAAGCTGATGCGCATCGGAGCTCTAGCTATCAGGACCATCGTTTTCTCCTTGGTTTAAGCCTGTACCAGGTGCGCACAACCCATCCGCGATCCCTCAAACTTCCAAGGGGGAGTGAGCGGGGCGGAGTGCTTCAGATCCACTCCCAGGTCGAGGGGCCATGGTTCCCCGCCCTGATAGATGCGTCGCGCTTCCTGGTATTTGTCTGGCGTGCCGATGTCAATCAACAGATCGTGGATGGGATAACCCCGGACATCCACACCCTCGGCCAGCAGGCGGGGAAACAGATCCCGGCCAAAGTCGTAGGGCTGCTCCGGCGGCACATAGTCCAGGATGCAGGGCTCTACGATATAGATACCGGCATTGGCTAAGTTGGAAAACACCTCGTTGGGGGCAGGTTTCTCCACGAACCGGCGGATCCGTCCATCGGCAGCCATGTCCACAATGCCGCAGGCGCAGGGGTTATCCACCTCGTACAAGGCTACGGTAATCTGTGCCCCCTCCTCGCGATGAAAGTCCACGAGCGGGCCTAGGTCCATCTCCGTGTACAGGTCACCGTAGAACACCACAAAAGTCTCGTCGAGGTAATGTTGCAACCGCTTGGCGGCCCCGGCAGATCCCAAAAGGGTCTCTTCCATCGAATATGTGATTTTGACACCCCAGGGATAACCGTCCCAGAAATACAGAGGGATAATCCAGGGTTTGTAGTGCAGGTTAATAGCGATGCGAGTGATTCCGCACCGTCTCAACAACAGGATGATGTGTTCCAGGAGCGGTTTTTCACCTATTGGCAGCATGGGTTTAGGGCAGGTTAACGTCAATGGACGAAGTCGGGAGCCTTCACCAGCAGCTAGGATTAAAGCTTTCATTTCTCACCCCTCCTGCATCTAACCTGTCGTCGTCGGATTCTGCGAGGTCAGCCGGTTAAGCGGATTAGGCCAATATGCCGATCGCGCTATCCGCCCAATTGGGTTAATCGGCTGACCCACTCGCCCCGGTCAGAGACCTCCGGCGATCTGGTGCGAGGGCAGGCATCGTGCCCGCTTAGTAAGCTCCCTTACCACGTAGAACGACCCCTACCGTGTTGAACAGGAGACGCATGTCCAGCCAGATGGTGTAGTTGCGAATGTAGTGCATGTCCAGCCGCACGCGATCTTCATAACTCAAGTCACTACGACCGCTCACCTGCCAGAGCCCGGTGATGCCCGGTTTCACGGTCAGCAGGTTGTGTCGCCACTTGCCAAATTTCTCCAACTCCACGGGGGAGATCATCCGTGGCCCGACCAGGCTCATCTGCCCCAACAGGACGTTGAATAGCTGTGGGAGTTCGTCCAGACTGGTAATCCGCAGGAAGCGCCCCAGGCGGGTAATTCGAGGGTCATTCTTCAGCTTGCCCGTGCGCCTGAGTTCCTCTGCCAGCTCAGGATGCTGTTCCAGGTAAGCATCCGCGTCCACGCGCATGGTGCGGAACTTGAATGCGTCGAACTCGCGTCCACCGGTGCCCACCACTCGCCGGCGATAGATGATCGGCCCCGGTGAATCCAGTTTGACGAGCAATGCGACCAGCAGAAACACGGGAGACAGCAGGATCAATGCCGGGATGGTGAGGCCGTAGTCCAGTACCGTCTTGAGCACTGCGTCCAACCCGGTGATGCGCAGCTTGTTCAGGCTCACCAGGGGGACGAAACCCACTTCCTGGACGTGCACGCCGGTGGTGAATAGTTCATACAAGCCTGGTGAGAGACGTACCCGCACACCATTATTCGCTCCCAGGGTACGGTAGATTTCCAGGAGGGTCTCGCGGCCTACTGCAGTGGGCACCACCACCAGTTCGTCTACTTTCAGGCGCTTGACCAGGGTTTTGAGGGTATTACAGCTGCCCAGCACCGGTAGGCCCTCGATCATGGTACCGGGGACAGCCTGGTCATCCACAAAGCCCACCACGTTCACGCCCGCTGATGGGGCGACGCTCCATTGGCGGGCTATCAGGCGGCCCTCGTCGTTAGCGCCCACGACCAACGTGCGTGTGGTGAAAAGTCCACGCCGTCGCATGCAGTAGATGAACCGGCGGAAGGCGAACCGCCCCGCCCCGACGATGGGCAAGGACAGTGCCCAGGCCACCAGCAACCAGCCACGGGAGATGTCCTGCTCCATCCCACGGACGAAGAAGGAGTAGCACAGGACGGTCACGATGCCGATGGTGCAGGCGTTCACCACCCGCGCGTATTCTTTCGTCCCCCCCAACAGGTTGCGGGGTTCATAAAGGCCGTAGATGGCAAAGAGGACGAGCCAGGTGGGGATCAATCCCACCATTAGCTGGAAGTAGAAGGCGGGGGAGTAGAGCGCGCGATACGGCCACCACGGGTTCGCGAATCGTGCGTAATAAGCTAGGGCGAAGCTCAAGCTAATGGTCAGGGCATCGAGAATCGGCAGCATTGCGAGTATAAGGCGATTTCCTCCATTGCGCAATAAATGTACTCGGCTGGCTTGCCAACTCTGTCCCAACAACCATTCCAATGGGACCTGGGTCTCCTTTGTCGTGTGCATTGTTTGACCCTCTCAGTGTAGCTGTGATGATCCTCGGAGAGACGCGACGCAACGTGACGTCGCACCTCTCTCTTAAACCGGACTTTCGCAAGGTTCAGACAGGCGATGGAACGCGGGTCGCGTCTCCCGTACCGTCCAGAAGGCTTCTATAGCTCGTTGATAGATCTGCTCTAACCGTCCCGTGGTTGCTTGCCAATCGTGGTGAGTCTCCACGTAGCGGCGACCACTGCGCCCCAGGCTATCGGCCAGTGCTGAGTCCGCCAGGATGCGCTCGATCTGGCAGGCCAGCATATCCGCTCCCTCGGCGATAAGCAAGTGCTCTCGGTCGCGGACTGCCAAAGCCCCGCACGCTTGTGGGGTGGTCACCACCGGCGTAGCCATGGCCATCGCTTCCAGCACCTTGTTCTGGACACCCACCCCGTAGCAGATGGGACTCACCGACACCGCGGCGCGGGCCAGGTAAGGACGGATGTCCGGCACATAGCCTGTGACCTGAATGCGCGGGTTGGAGGCCAGGGCACGGATCACTGGCGGCGGATTCTTGCCCACCAGGGTCAGGGTGGCCTGTGGCCGTCGTGCCCACACCAGGGGCATGATCTCCCGAGCCAGGTACAGGGCGGCGGCGACGTTGGCGTGGTAGCTCATCTTGCCGGAGAAGACCAGCGACTCCGGCTCACGAGGTACATCTATCGGCGCAAAGTAATCCAGGTCTACCCCGTTGGTGAGCACTACGACCGGTGCTTGCCTGTACCGGCGAGAAGGATTGGCCAAACGTTCCAGGGCCACTTTGTCATCAGGCGAGGTGACCAGCACGGCGTCGTACATGTCCAGCAGCCGGCTCTCGTAGCGGCGGGTGCGGCCCAATTCCATTTGCGCCATCAAGCGGCTGGTCCAGCGGGGGCTTTCGTGTCGAGTGCGGTCGAAGAGCAAAGTGATGCAGTCCACCGAGTCGTAGACACGAGGCACGCCACCCGCCACCGCTCCAAAGTGTGCCCCGCGCAGGTGTTCCACGTGCACGACATCGAATTGCTTTTCCGCCATCAGTGCCCGCAGGCGGGCCTCCATCGCCGGCGACCAGCAGTAGGCCGCCTGCAAAGGCGTGCGAGTGGGTAATGCGCGCACACAGTTCAGCAGCGAGGTCCGCCGGGGCAGAAAGACGGTCTCTACCTCCACGCCTTCCTCGCGCAGAGCCTCGGCGTGAGCCAGCTCGTCGGCATCACTTTGCAGAGCCAGCACTGTAACCTGGTGCCCTCGCCGCGCCAGGTAGCGGATGAGGTTGTATGGGCGTACCCGAATCAACGAGGGCACGTAAGGTGTAACGTAGAGAATGTGCATGATTCTGTCACTCCGATGCTAATGGGTATTCCTGACCATTAAGTCTGACACCCCCGCATCTCGCGCAGGCGTTCCTGCCCGCCCTACTAACGACTCTTGAGAACTATGGGTAAGTAGATGTACCACGTCGGCCCGGCCGGGGCTTCGTAGGTGAAGGTGCTCGTGTCCATGCCGCCGTTGCCCACGTTGTCGGTGGTGCGCACGCGGACGGTGTAAGACACTTCCGCCCAGCTCACCCCGCTGGTGTCGTAGCTCCAGTTCTCCAGGCCGCTAGGCGTGAGCCAAGCCTCGCTGGTGGACCAGGAGCCATCGGGTTGCAGGTAGTTGGTGCCGTCGGTCACCTGCAACTCGACTTTGCCTAAACCCGCGCCGCCATTATCCGTTGCTGTGCCCTGGATGACGCTAACACTGGTCAGCGTGCCGGTGGGCGTGACCACGGTAGCCGAGGGAGCGACGTTGTCCTGGACGAAGTTGATGGTAGCGGTGTCGGTATGCCCGCCCTGGTCGGTGACCGTGAACAGCACGTCGTTTTGTGAGTCGGCGCCAGCAGCCACAGTGTAGCTCACCGACCAGCCGTCGGCGCCGTCGGCGTCGCTGGGTGTGGTCCCAAAGGCCGTGCCGCCGTCCAGCCGGAGCGGATTGGCTTCGGTCATCGTCACCTCGACGGTGAGCACCTGACTATCCGCGCTGTTGAAGTAGACCGTGCCGCCGTTCTCGGTCAGACCGGGGTTATAGAAGTAGTCACCCTTGTCAGAATTGACGGTCACGGTGTTGATGTAGGGCGGCAGGCTGTCCTTGCGGAACAGGAAGCCGCTGCTGCCAGCACTGTAGGTGTGGGTGACCAGGTTTCCGGCCACGTCGGCCACGCGAATGCTGATCTCGTTCTCACCCTCGGCCAGTGACGACCAGTCCACGGCCCAGGTATCGGTGTAGTCAGCGGCGCGGTCTACGCTGAAGATGGTCTGCCATGCTCCAGAGCCCACCCGATACTGGGCGTAGTCCAGCGGGGCATTGGCCACCCAGCCAAAGTCCACGTCAACCACCGCGCCAGGGTCGGCAGTGTACCAGGCGGTGGCCCCGCCCGCTGCCGGATCGGTGTAGGTGATGGTCGGAGCGATGGTGTCCTTGTAGAACTGCCAGCTCCACTCGCCATTCTCACCTTCCTCGTTGCCGGCATCGTCGCGGGCGCGGAAGTACACGGTGTGCGAGCCTTCGCTCAGGCTGTCGAAACCGGGCAGCTCCCAGTCATCCTCGTTCCATTCTGTTCCCGTCTGAGCAGCGAACAGGGGAACCCAGTCGCCGCTGTAACTATCAATCTGATACCAGCCGGCGTCCAGGGCCTGCTCGTCGTCGAAGCCGAAGTTGGAGAAGACCGGCGCGCTGCTATAGTACTGGCCCTGGGGCTCAGAGATGGCCTCCATTGTCGGCGGTGTGGTATCTTTGTAGAACTGCCAGCTCCACTCGCCGCCGGTACCCACCTCGTTGCCTATGTCATCGCTGACACGGAAGTAGATGGTGTGTGAGCCTTCGCTGAGAGCATCGAAGCCGGGGATGCTCCACCCATCGTTGTCCCAAGATGGGCCGGATACATCGGTGAACAGCACCGTCCACGTGCCGGTGTAGCTGTCCATCTGATACCAGCCGTCGTCCAGGTCCTCGTTGTCGTCAAAGCCGAAGTTGGAGAGGACGGGCGCGCTGTTGTAGTGTTGCCCCTCGGTCTCGACAATAGGCTCCATGGTCGGCATGGAGAGGTCGCAGGTGACGGTGACCACCTCGCTGGTGTAGACGTTGCCGACGTTGTCGGTGACGATCACCCGCAGGTCGTAGGTCTGTCCGTCGGCCAGCGACTCGCTGCCCCACACTGCCTCGTACGGTGATGTGGTGTCAGTGGAGACATCAGTGTAGACGCCCGTACCGCTCACCCTGTACTGGAAGAGCACCGAGGCTACCCCACTGGTCGCGTCGTCGGCGTCGGCGGTGAAATCGGGCTGCGTCTCGTTGACGTACGGTCCCGTGGGCGCAGTCACGCTGCCCGTGGGATCGGTGGTGTCATAGATGGTGCTGTCGTCACCCATGCCCGTGCTGCCATTGGGCACTGTCTCCTGGTTGCCCGCGTTATCCGTGGCTACTGTCTGGAAGTAGTAGGTGCCATCGGCCGGCGGGGTGTAGTTGAACGTGCCGTTCTCGCCGGACTGCGCCGCCAATCCGCTATCCGCCCAACTGCCGCCCTCGGCCCGCACGTACAACGCCGTACTCGCTACGCCAGATGTGCCGTCCGAGGCTGCCCACTCCACCGCAATTGGGCCCTCGGTGTCGTAGTCCGGGCTGCTGGCACTC
>JAGGZG010000076.1 GCA_021162125.1 Anaerolineae bacterium | reverse complement strand
GAATAGAGATGGCGGGTGGTCATCTAATATTATACCAGTATTTTCATTGCGGGGCAAAGAAGAGCGATGGGACTGCACCCGCTGCTCGACATTTATTGTCAAGAACAGGAAAAGCGAATATAATAAAGGTGCCCGGCACTTTGAAAGTGCCGGGCACCTGATCAGGCTTAATGGCACAGAAAGGGGGCATAGCCATGAAGGAACAGCAGGTTGCACACAGGCGCGCATTGATTCTATCCGGCGGGGGTGGGCGGGGGGCCTATCACCGCGGGGTGTACGAGTACCTGGAGGCCATCGGATGGCGGCCGGACATCCTGGTGGGCACGTCCATCGGGGCTATCAACGCGGCGGCAATCGCTTCAGGGCGCACGGCCGCTCAGCTCAAGGAGTTGTGGCTGGGGTTGGATTCGGGAAAGGTGCAGCGGCTACGCACCGACATCCTCAACTTCGACCGCTGGACGTACTTGCTGGACACCAGTCCCTGGCGGCGCAGCCTGATGGAGGATGGCTGGTTCGATTTCGACTACATCAACAGCGACCAGTCCCCCACGCTGGCCATCGTCACCACCGACGTGTGGACGGGTGACATCACCGTGTTCTGCAACCGGCCGCTGGCAAAATCGCGCAGCGGCGGGCCGCGCTCCAAGCGGGTGCGCTGCGTACCCATCACGCTGGACCACATCATGGCCAGTTGTTCCATCCCCATCGTCTACCCGTGGACGTCGGTCGGCTCTGAGGAGGCAACTTACTGGGACGGGGCCGTCGTCTCAAATACTCCACTGGGTACAGCCCTGCGTGCCGGGGCCACAGAAATAGTGGTGGTGCTCCTTTCACCCTGGGAGGAGAGGGCCGCCGTGCCGGCCGAGGGCCGTACCTCCTTCAAACTGTGGACCCTGCCCGGCTTGGCTCTGGATTGGGTGCTGCTGGCCTCGTTCCGGGCCGATCTCAAGCTATGCAAGGCGTTGAACATGTTCGCTGCTGCCTACGAGCTCCTGGACGAGACACAGCGGCAGCAGGTGGTGAAGCAATTGTGGGGCGCGACGACGGCCGAGGAACAGGACGCGCTTCTGGAACGGCTGGGGTCCTATCAATTTGTGCAGCCGCCGCTGATCATCGCCCCGCGCCAGCTTCTACCCGTGGAACAGATCGTGACTTACGATCCAAAGGCTCACCGCGAGCTTTTCAAACAGGGCTATGCCGACGCCGTGCGGGAGATGCGCCACGTGATAGCAGATGAGGACCACGGGTAAGAACAAACAAAAGGTGCGACGCACCTCAGACATGCGTCGCACCCCGTCTTTCCCCGACCGACGGCTGCTTCACATTGTTTCCTCACCCTCGGCACTCTCCGTGGTAGAAGTCTCACCCTCGGGCACGGCGAAGCAATAGCCGACGTTGCGCACGGTGCGCAGGTAGATCGGCTTGCTGGGATTTGCCTCGATCTTTTCTCGCACCCAACGTACATGCACGTCCAGGGTGCGGGTGTCGTCCAGGTAGTCGGTCTCCCACACCTGGTTCATGATCAACCTGCGGGTCAATACCTGCCCGGGATGGCGCATGAACAGTTCCAGTAACTTGAACTGCTTGGGCGTCAGGTGGTGCGTTACTCCTCCCCGTGTCACTGAACGTGCCTTCAGGTTGAGGGCCAACTCGCCAACCCGAAGCACGCTGCTTTCTTCGCGGGGCATTATCTTCTTGATGCGGTTCATCAGTTTGCGGGAAGTGAAAGGGAGAACCAGGTGCATTGTCGCGCCTGTGTCCTCGTCACCGCGGCTACTCTCGGCCAGGATGAGGATAATGGGCACGTGCTGTGATTGCTTCCGCACGGCGCGACAGACCTTCGGCCCACTGAGGCGCGGGCAGGTATCGTCAATAATGACCAGGTGGGGTTCATCCGTGGCCAACCGCTCCAGGGCAGCCTTCTGACTGCGCGCCTTGGTCACGTCGAACCCTTTTTTTTCCAGTACGGGGGACAGCCAATCCACGGCGGACCGGCTTTGCTGGACGAGCAATATCTTGGCGGTTCTCATCATTACTTCTCTCCCGCAATCAGGCGATTTCGAACAACCTTGTTACTATTGCTCACCCCCACGCGGTTCATTATACCCCATCCCGACGATTCTGGCAATTCCGCTAAGGTCGAGGGCGAGGGAATGAGAGGAATCTCAGTGCGGTGATGGTGGTCCCCGCGATGAACGGTGAGGGAGACGAAAAGGGGTTCTGGGGTCAGGGATACCGCACGAGGTGTGGTGGCAGGTCCACGCCACTCGTGGCCCAGGCCGTCTCCACCAGGGCATAAAGCCCCCCGGCGACCAGCGAATGCCCGCCCATCACCACCGGGATGGGGGCATTCATCGCCGCCGTGGTCAGGTCGCGCACAAACGGGTCGGCGATGGCCTCCGGCTGGCGCAGATCAGAGGCGAAACGGTCGGCGGTGGTTGGCCATAACCCGCGATGGGCGAAAAGCACGCGGCTGTCTAGAAAGACGGCCTGGCTCATCTCTCCCAGGATGGCGAAGAACCGCTCGACTCCCACCTGGTCCAGAAGATAGCCCAATACGGACCGCGCCTGACCACGGGCCTGCCGTCCGCTGGCGCGCATCCCTCGCTCCTCGGCGAAGACCCGCACCCGGCAGGCGGTCTCCTGTTCCAGGTAGGCCCAGGTCGCCGCCGATACCCGCCCGGCGACCAGTACCTCGGCGTCGCGGTCCACGAAAAAGCGCGTGGCCCGTCGAACGTGGGCGGTGTCCAGGTCGAGGCTTTCCAGGTAGGTCCGGGTGTGCGGCCCCAGGGCCGGATGTCCGCTCAGGGTCATCAGGTCACTGGGGGTGTCCACGTCGAGCTGGGTGGCGGCGGTGCGGGGTAACTCGCAGATGGGCAACTTGGCCACTTCGCCGAGCTGCCAGCCCAGGTCGTTGTCCGCCCCAGGCAGGTCAATGGCCTCCAGTGCGCTGGTCGGGGTGAAGGCGGCGAAGTCGGTGGAATAAAAGTTGTTGACGATCAGCAGCCGGTCGGCGGCGCGCAGTTCGTCGGCGATGCGAGCCATCTCCTTGGCGGGGAGCAGGGGAGCGCTGCCCCCGCCCACGTAGAACACCTTCTGGAGCGCGTATTTCGCCACCAGTTCCCGTAGCCTCGCTCCAAAGTGGAACGACTCGCCAGCCGGATCGAGCTCGGCCTCAACGGGGTAACGACGTAACGCGCGGATCAGCGTGGGGTCGTTGGTGGAGACCACAATCGGCGCGAATGCTCCGCTGGCCAGAGCTCTTTCCACTATATCGCGGGTGATGGCCCGTCGCGCACCGGCCACCATACGCTCGGCAGGGCTACCCTCGGTGTTGCCGGTCATGATCAGCAAGGCGACCGGGGTAGGTGTGTTGCGTGTTGTGTGTTGCGTGTTCATGGTTTTCATAGACGCCTAATGCCGCTTTGAATCAATCCACCGGGCTGGCACGTGCGGCAGAAGTTGGTGATCCGTTTGTGGGCGGTGATCTCCGAGATGCGGGTGCCACAGCGCGGGCAGGGCTCGCCGCCCCGGCGGTGCACCTGGAGAAAGTCGCGGATCTCCACGTGGATGTCCGTGCCGACCCGCTGGCGCAGGATGGCGATGGCCTCGGAGAGTACCTGGCGCATGGCCTCGTACAACCGCGCCTCCTCCTCATCCGAAAGTTCGGGACGTTTGCGAAAGGGATTGATGCCCGCCCGCCAGAGTATCTCGTCGGCGTAGGCATTGCCTATCCCGGCGACGAAGTCCTGCCGGGTGAGCACCCGCTTGATCTGCCCCCGAAAGCGGCGCAACCGCTCCCTGAACACTTCCAGCGTCAACGCCGGATCGAGCGCGTCCGGTCCCAGTTCACTGAAGCCCGGCACGCGGGCCAGGTCGTCCGTCAGGTAGATTTTGCCCATCGAGCGCTGGTCGCTGTAGCGCAGCTCGTGGCCGTCGTCGAGGGTGAGCACCAGGTAAGTGCGCGGCAGGCGACCGGCGTCGGGCAGGCAGTATTGCAGACGGCCGGCGAGCATCGGATTCAGGACGACGTGATTCCCGGAGGCTAAATCAAAAAGCAGGAACTTCCCGTGACGACGCACCGCCGTTACCTGCTGGCCTGTCAACCGGGCGGCGAAATCCACCCCCAGCAGGTTACGGATCACAGTCGGGCGCACGACCTCGACGGTGACAATCGTGTGCCCCACGATGTGCTCCTCCAGGAATCCGCGAATGACTTCCAGGTCTGGCAACTCGGGCATGACTACCTCGCCAACTACTCAATCTACTCGGTTCATTTTCCGTTCCAGGCGGGCCAGCCGGTGATGAAGTTCGCAGAGTTCAAGCTGGCCTCGTGAGCCGGTGGGAGCCGATTGTGAAATGTCAACAGCCAGCCGGGTCACCTGGGCAGCAGCGGGATAGTCCCGCAGCGCCCATTCGTAATACTTGGCCAGTTCCACACAGGCCCAGGTTTTGTGGTCGTGCCCATCCTGGATCAGCTCGTGCCAGATGGCCGCCGCTTCGTCCCGCCGTCCTTGTCGCTTGAGGAGGAGCGAGAGGTCACGCCGAACCGCGTCGCGCACACCAGCGGGCAGGGGGCGGGTTAACGCGGCCTGGTAAGCCTGCTCTGCCCGTTGGAACATGCTCAGCCGCTCGTACCAGCGACCCAGGCTGTGAAGGTCGCTGCCGGAAAGATCGCCCTCCTCGCTCAAAGGATCGGCCAGAGCTGCACACAGCCGGGCGGCTAGAGTCACCAGTGACAGGATGTCCTGGGCGTTGTGGTAGAATATGCGCTTCATGGGCCGCGCGTCGCCGGTGCGCAGGTAATCAAAGTACAGGCCGGGGATCAGCCAGCCGGGGACGTCGGCGTCCTCCCGTGCGACGCCCAGGACGTTCGCTTCCAGTGAGGAGAGGGCGCAGGAGGTCAGCCGCCGTCGCCACAACCGCCGCGCAGGGAACAGCAGGTCGAGGTGGGGCACATCGGCCAGGCGGGGAGCCATGCGCGCCAGGGTAAAGCGGGTAGCCAGCAGCGGCAGGTCGAAGGCGCGCCCGTTGAAACTGACCACCGCCCGGAAGCTGTCCAACGTCTCGCCCACCAGGTGAAGCAGAGCCCGCTCCTCGACCACGTCGCGCATGAAAAACTGCCGCACGCGGAACGCTTCATCTGTGTAATAGCCGATGCCCACCAGGAAGGCGTAGGTCCCCGTCCCGCCGGCCAGGCCAGTGGTCTCCGTGTCAATGAACGCCGCCCGGCGCAGATCCACGCCGTCCGCAGCGCCATCCCGCACCAAAAGGGCCGCCGTCTGCGGGTCGTGATCCAGGAGGGCGGCCAGCGGCAACGTGCCGTGGCGATGGTCCAGCGGATACACCGCCTCGGTGACGAAACAGGGCCCGTGCTCGGTGCAGGTCAATTTCCCGCTCACCAGCTCTTCAATGGCCGGGCCGCGCTCGCGGGGTGGGGATGGTTTGATGGCGATGATGCCTCGTTGCACGCCCAGCCGCCGCAATTGCTCGCGCAGGTCCGTGCCCAATTCTCCCGCCGTCATCGGTCTTTACCTGCCCGGCGGGGCCAGGGTGGGCGTGAGCTTGACCGGCGGTAGCGGAATGCCGCTGAGGGTGACTGTCACTGCCGGGGTTGGCGTATCCAGCACCAATGGGGGCACCGGCCCCTCCGTGGAGAGCCAGCCATCCCGCTCCAGGCGTTGGCGGATGCTCACGCTGGCCCAGCCCAGGCAGTAGAGCAGGGACACGATCAGGATGATAACGACCAGGAAGCCGCAGGATATACGTTGGCGGTGGGTCAAGCTGGCAAGCCAGCGGAAGAACCTTCTCAATCTCCTCTCCTCATCAGGATGGTGTGGGAGTTGGGGCCACTAAGGTCGGCGTGTTGGTCTCCGTCGGCGTCTCAGTGGGCGTCGCCGTTGGCGTCTCAGTGAGCGTCGCCGTAGGCGTGGCGGTCGCGGTCGGAG
>JAGGZG010000275.1 GCA_021162125.1 Anaerolineae bacterium | reverse complement strand
CGTTCGTCTGCTGAGTGGACGAGACTTCAACTGGGAGATTGATGTTACCAACTTGTCGCTGATTTACGCCGTCCCTCCCCCTAGCCCCCTCCCTGCCAGGGAGGGGGCTAGGGGGAGGGTCGGCGTAAATCAGCGACAAGTTGGTAACTTCAATCTCCCAGTTGAAGTCTCGTTCACTCAGCAGACGAACGACGTCGAGATGATGTTGGCCTCCTGGCCCGTACCACAGCTCACCAACACCGCCGGCACCGGATAGAGAACCGTTGACGGCTTCTGGCTAATCTTCGCCACCTCTCGAATCCTCCTCGCACTATATGCAACGTCCCTGGCCTACGACTATTGCCGCTGCCGGTATAGCGACTTGTCAACGACACCAGCCATTTTTTCGACGTCGAGCGTGTTTCCCAGGAACTGGTTGATTCTATTCACGTGTACGGCTGGATCATCCAGAACCTCGTTGTAGTCAACGTAAATCACAGCGAAGTTGGGTTGTTCGTCGAGCCAAACTGCGACCCGCTGTAGATGTTTCTGGAACAGTTGCCGCAATCGCTCATCGCTGACCCTGTCGGTTGGTTCTCCCCTTCTGACGAGCATCTGCTTTTGAGAGGCAAGGACTTCCTCAAGCTTCCGGCGCATGAAGATGACTTTGTAATTGTAGCTGGGGGGCAAGTCCTTCAGCAGCGCGGAGATCACCTTGACGGCCTTACCCCTGGCATCCTCCAGCCAGGCTCGATCCTCCTTAAGCTTCTTCACTCGTTCAAATTCATAATACCCTTGGGGATTGTCGTCATCCGCTTCCCGGATTTTGTCCGTCAGGATTTCCATTCCGCCTGCTTCGAGCATCTTCATCATCATGGAAGTGCCGGAGCGGGGCAATCCCGAAACGATCGTTATAAAGTCTTGACTCACACTTTCTCCTCACGTATGGTCAACTGCAATTTAGTCCCCGCTGGCGGGGGCTTTGTTCTCTCAGCCTGGGGTTCCGGCTCCGGGCGAATCGGAAGCACTGACTCGCTGAGGAGCACTGAATACGCTGGAGCCTCCAGTATCTCAGTGGTTCCAACTCCCTCACCCCAACTCCGCCAGCGAGCGCCGTATCTCTTGCAGCTCCTTGTCCGTGATGCCCCACAGCTCCGCTGCCGCCTCGTCCACCTGGGCTTCGATGGCCGCCAAGCCTCCCGCAGGTTCGGAACCTGCGGGAGGCTGAGCGTCCCCTGCATCCACGGTTTGATAGCAATGTGGCTAGATCGCCAAATCAAACGGCAGGTCGCTGATGTCGCGCAGTCGCTTGCCGTCTACCAATAGGTTGAACATCTCACTCAACGTCTCATCGGCGATCTCCTGGATAGATTTATCTAACTCGTAGAGTGCCATGTGGTACACACAGTCCAGGTCGCCAGTACCTAACGCAACTGATGCTATCCGGCTGGGGAGGGGTTCAGCCGTCACGATGACAATGTGGGGCGTGTTCCCTTTGCGATTACGGATCAGGTTCAAAGCCTCGGTGCGCGAGCTTTGAGAACGGTCACTGCGAATCGTCCACTTGCAAGAGATGCTGGCATGAAGAATCGGCTTGGGATCTGAGAAATTACTCGCGCGCAAGGGTGTTAACGTGGCTGTGCTGTCCCGTAGAATGTCGGCGTCCTGGTTAATCTGCCGGTCTGAAACGGGCCTTCGCCCCACTACAATGTCGGGCTTTACCAGATAATCCCCCAAAGTCGCACGCAAACCGGGATGTTGCGCCAAAACCCGTGCAAGATCAGTCAGGTGTTCGTACTGGTCAAACACAGTCACATCCCCATGAACGGAGAATATCCACTCTCCAGGACGAAGATGCTGAACCAAATGGAATGCTTTCTGGAGATAATCGAGCGTCAGAGATTCAAACAATGCACCCGCTCTTTGCCCCTTCGGTGGATTGGGACAGGGCGAGAATCCCATTCGTGTCAGGATGCCTTGAGCTAGACGGACGCTTTTCTTACTGCTCTTATCCGCGATGTTGGGCACCCCTGCCCGGTATCCCAGAACTTGCCGACAAATCGCCTCGTGAT
Source organism: Anaerolineae bacterium (assembly GCA_021162125.1). Classification (GTDB taxonomy): domain Bacteria; phylum Chloroflexota; class Anaerolineae; order JACIWR01; family JACIWR01; genus JACIWR01. Next base: position 8,996 of record JAGGZG010000275.1, on the reverse strand, counting down.
ACGCTCTGCGCAACTGCCCCAGGTTCATCATCTTGACGCTCCTGCCTCGATTCCGGCTTAAGAAAACCGATGACATATTCCTCGTGCATCCGCTCCTCGATCTGGGAACGGTTCGAGGAGTGTGTTCGCCGCGCTGGCATCATACGTTTATCGCGGTCCAGTTTTCGCACCGCGATACCGACCAACTCAAACCCGACCTGCTTGCCAATCTCTCCCAAACATACATCAGTGCGAGTGTCCAGCCCGCGCATTGTGGATGAGCCGACTACGACAATGGCTGCTTTACCCGGCTTCAACACACGAACCATTTCGGACAAGCAGCGCGTCATCTCTGAATAGTAGCGATGTAATACTTTGGCTTTTTTAGGATCAACTCGAGCGAGGCTAGAAACCACCTGACGGGCAGAGTCGGGCAACACAACGTACTCAACACCTGTTACAGCATCGTGGCCGATGTACTCTCGACGCAGTTGTGAAAGGCTGCCAAGCGGATGCCCAAACCACACTAATGAAAACTTGTGCGCCCGCATATAGTCAATAGCATTCGCGGCATAGGGTGGAGAGGTAACAATCAAGTCCACTACTTGATCACGCAAAGGCAATTCCTGAGCATTTCCACAAAATACCCCAATCACCCCGCTTCCGCGAGCTAACGTGGTAAGACTCTCCAAATTCTTGCTCAACCGCTTACGGTACTCATCCAGTGCCGAACGAGGTGCTTTGTCTTGCACTCGGTGAGGGCGCGTATGTGCCAGGTCACGCGCTCGTGAAACGCCTCCCGACTTAGTGATGATGATAGCCGAAAACGCCAGTTCCAGAAACTCGCGGATATTGGGGTCTTGAACACGCTCAATTTCCCGAATCAAAGCCATCAATTCGAGTTGAGTAGAGGGCAAGAACCAGTAATCTATAAACTCGCGCTCTGCCTCTCCAAAACGGGCGTTCAATTCTCGGCGCAGTTCCGCAACATCCTGTTGCAAGCTCTTTTGGGCACAGTAGAGTACCCTATTCCCCGCCACGGCGGTTTCTCCCAGAGACAAAGGTGTGACCTTGACCTTACACAACCGCAATGCCATAGGATCAATGTCAAAACCAATGCCCCGGCGTCCGGCTAGAAACGCCTCCACAATCGTTGTCCCCGACCCCACCATAGGATCAAGGACAACGTCACCCGGCTCCGTCAGCCCTTCGATGAACTTTCTGGGCAACTGCGGCGGGAACTTGGCCGGGAAAGCATGAAGATTGTGAGAAGCATACGCGCTACTCTTACCATGAAAATCGAGATCACTGGATAAAAGCGCGCGGAGACGCTCTCGATAACCAACACCGAGATGTGACATGGAGATCTGCAGGATGGTTGGGAGCTCAAGCTGTTGTAAAGGCATGTACCCTCTTCCAAATTTTACAGTTATGAACGACACCATTATACATTATACTTGCAATTTATGCTATCTCCCTACCTCTCCTGCAAAGCAGCCGCGATTGCACAATTCAATTCGGTTCATGCACCACATCCGCCATGTATTCTCGGAAGAACCCCAGCGATGTTGAGAGCAAACTCCCGCTGGGTTTTTGCCAGATGCCCCAGGCTGACTACGCGCACCCGTTCGAGTGGAGCATCAGCATGCAGGTGCTGGGGGATAATACTATATCACAGCCATAAACCAAAGTCAACCAAAGCTGGCAGACCGCCGCCTTTGTTCCAGCACGAATCACACCCGCAGGTACAGGCTTGACAGGAAAGCCCTTCTCGCGTATGATAAACATTAGGAAGACGAACGAGGAGAATTGGACTATGCGATCAAGGCGCGTGTGGTGTTTGATACTATCTATGGGCCTGGCGACGCTGGGAATCTTGGCCCTGTTGACCCAACTCGATGCACTGCACGTCACGGCGCAGGGGACGGATTGGGCGTGGCCGCTGACCGCCGATGGGCGATCTCGCTTCGCCGGCTGGTCGCCCGACGGCCACACGGTGCTCGTCAACCGCTGGGGCGCAGTGGTCGGCGAAGGTTCCACCCGCCAAATGCTCAGCGAATTATGGGCGGTAAATGCACTGGGGGGCCAGGCCACCAAACTCAGCGAGAACGCGGTGCAACCGGCCTACGCCGCGGACGGGCAGAGAGTGGCCTACCTGGCCTTTGCCGGAGATGGGCGAAATGGGAGATGGGAAGCCCGCGTGCTGGACCTGGTCAGCGGCCAGGAGAAATCGTGGGGCACAGCCGACTGGCGAATGCCGCCGGCCTGGATCGGCGAAACACTGGCTTTCGCCCAGGACGGAAAAGTGTGGTTGAGCAGCGAGGGAGTAACAGCCATGTCCGCCGACCTCCCCACCCTGCCCGCCGGGGCCCGGATTCGCCTCTCTCCCGATGGCTCGCACGTTGCCTGGAGCGACGGCACGCACCTGTGGGTAGTGCCTCACCCCGGCGCAGAGCCCCGATTGCTGGCCGGCCCTCGCCCCCAACCCCTCTCCCAAAGTTGGGAGAGGGGAGCGAACACACGGGTCTTGAACTTCACCTGGTCGCCGGACGGACGGCGGCTGGCCTACGTCGTCACTTTTAATGAAGACCTCTCACCCGAGCTGTGGGTAGCGGACGTGAACGGCGACGAAGCTCCCGTGCTCCTGGTCCAGGGCCAGGCGGAGCTATTCAGCGCGCCCAGTTGGTCACCGGACGGGCGGACGCTGGCCTTCTCGCGCACGCCGCTGGGGGCCGCAACCGCGTCCGCCAGCGACATCTGGCTGGTGAACGCAGACGGGGAGAATCTGCGACCGCTCCTGCGCAACGACCTCGAGGAGAGCAGTCCTGCCTGGTCACCCGATGGCCGCTACCTGGCCTTCAACCGTGGGGGCGACGTGTGGGTGCTGGACGTCACCCGCGCTGCCATCTCCCTTCCCCCTGATAGGGGGCAGGTGCGGGGATGGGAGGCGAGCGAGGATTTCTCCAACCTGTCCACCCCCGTGAACGATAGTGCAGTGGAAGCCCTCGCCCAGCAGACCCCGCCAGATACCATCCGCGTCATCCACCGCGAGGAAAACTACTACCGCTGGGACGTGCCGGTCGGCCAGATTGACGTCATCACCTTCGAGACTTACGTCAAACGGGTGGTGCCGGTGGAAATCAGCGCCTCGATCTACCCCACCGAGGCCATCAAGGCCCAGGCAGTGGCCGCGCGCACCTACGGCTGGTACCACGTTGAGCATCCTCCCGACCCAGAGTGGGATGTCTCCGATTGGACGGATTACCAAGTCATGGGCCGGGATGATCAACGCCATTGGCGGAGTGACGCCGCCACCGACGCCACCCAGGGCCAGTACATCGCCCACCAGGGAAACGTGATTGTGGCCTTTTACAGCGCCGAGAACGGCTGCCCGACCCTCGGCATGGACGGCGTGGACTACATTGAGGCCGTGGACGACCCCGTCAGCTTCGGGCAGGAGCGCTGGGGGCACGGTTGGGGGATGTCCCAGCGCGGGGCACGGCGCTGGGCCGAGTGGCACGGCTGGAGCTATCAGCAGATCCTCACTCACTACTACACCGGTGTCACCGTGGAACTGCCCAGCACCGGCGGCCCGACGCCCCTCGGCGGGGTGACACTCCCCTGGTCAGACTACTTCGTCACCAGCAACCAGGTGTACATCGTCGCCAATGCCAGCGACGAGGCCAGCGCCGTGAGCGCGGTCGGGTTTTACGTCGTGACCGATACCACCTCGCTGATCATCACCGACACGGTGAGCAGCGATGGGTGGAGCACGGTGTGGGACGTGGCCACCCTCAGCGATACCACCTCAACGGTTATCACCCTCACCCTCCGCATCAGTGACACGGGGGGTTACGTGCAGTCGCAGCCCGACGCGGTGCACATCGGCCTCGACCGCCAGCCGCCAACGAACACCACGGCGGCCATCAGCGATGCCTACACCGACACCATCACCGTGACCATCTCCTCCCTCTCGGCCACCGACCCCAGCCCTGGCAGTGGGGTGCAGACGATGGCCTTCAGCAATGAGGGGTGGACCTGGGAAGGCGAGGATCTGTATCACCAGTCCGGCGAGGTAGTCACCGACACAGACGCATTGAACGGTCAGGCCTGGCGCGGGCTGGCCGACACGCACAGTGCCGGGACCTGGTACGGGCCCTACACCTACGATCTGCCGCCTGCCTACGCCTACCGCGCTTACTTCCGCCTGAAGACGAACAACGTGACCACCACCGCCGAGGTGGCCATGCTCGACGTGGTGGATAACGGCGGCGAGCGCGTTCTGGGCCTGCGTCGCCTGCGCGGGACGGACTTCCGCGCCGCCGACACCTATCAGGAATTTCCGGTGGACTTCGACTACACCGACGCCGGAACCTCCGGATTGGAATTCCGCACCGCTTATCGGGCCACCGCCGACCTGTACCTGGACCGCGTGCTCATCGTCGGCTACCCCATCAGCATCGCCACCAGCGCCCAGTGGCGGCTCACTCCTGGCGAGGGGCTCAAAGTCGTCACCGTCAAGTTCGTGGACGGCGCGGGCAACGTCTCCGCCGACTTGACCAGGACAGTCACTCTCTCAGACACCAGCCCCCCGATTGGCTGGCGGGACTTTGCACCCGAGTGGTGGAGTGGAGGGGAGAGCACGCTCACGTGCACCGTCCGCATCTTCGACGAAATCTCCGGCCTGAACGTGGACAGCGCCCGCTATCGCTTCTCGACGGACGGGGGACAGTCGTGGAGCGATTGGGCCGTGGCCGCGTGCACCGGCATCAGCGGCACCGTCGAGCTACAGACCATCACCGCCTCTGCTGTGCCCTTTGGCCAGCCCAGGGAGACGGACAACCGCATCGAGTTTCAGATCGCCGACATGAAGGGCTACACCAGCACCATGAGCTACACCGTGCGCAGCGAGATTGTCTACCTGCCCCTGGTGATGAAGGAATACAGTCCATAGGTCACCCGATTAATCCGACGAAGCGGATGCGGCGGTCTGGCACATCGGCTCAATTCGCTCCATCGGCTGACCACGAAACAAACAGCCCCAACTCGACCCGAAAGCCGGTTGGGGCTGTTCCACAAGCCGCCGATGTGCGACGCACTTTAGAAGTGCGTCGCACCTTAAGTCACCCTCCTGCCCATCCCCGTCTCTCATCCCCGATGAACGCCACCTCGTCGTCCCGCCAGGCCACGAAGCCGGTGCTCTTTTCCTTTTCCTCTTTGTCCTCGTGGACCACGTAGATGCGCACCCGCTCGCTCTCCGTGCGATTGCCCGCTGCGTCGTAGGCCACCACGTGGATGAGGTGAGTCTCGGTGAAGTGCTTGGTATCGCTGATGTTGTACATCACCCCGAAACCGTTCTCCCACCACTGCTGCACCAGCCCGTCCTCACCGGTAATCACCTGGGTGACGGTGATCACCCGCTCGCCGACGATGCTGCCGTCCACCGGATTGGTGATGGGCTCAGTACGGGTGATAGCCATCGGAATGGGGGCCGGCAAAGTATCGGACATAGTAATCATCCACCGCTTGTTGAAGGGTGGCACCATGGTGACGCCGATGGGATGGTTATCCACGAAGAACTCCACGCGGTCCATCGAGACATTATCCCTGGCGTCGGCCTGGATGTTCACCCACTCGTCGTCCTCCATGACGTACAAATCGCCCTCCAGCGGATGGCCAATGCTCACCGTGGGGGAGATGTTGTCAATGGTCACCTGGATGGCGTCGTCGCGGACAGACCCATCATTGCCCACCACTCGCAATTGCAAGGTATACAGGCCATCCAACTGGCTCACGTCCCAGTACTCCAACGGGCCATTGGACACCTGATAGGGATGATCGCCACCCAGTTGCGTCCACGATGAGGGATTGAGTCCCGGCCCGTATTCCAACCGGTAGAAGGCGAAATTCCCACCTCGCGCGTTCCCCTCAATAACCGTGCCCTGGCTGATGTAAGCGTAAGGCGCGGGCTTGAGGATAGCCACGTCCTCAGATTCGGGGCTGGGGCCGTAGATGGTGTCGTACTCGGTGGGCGGCTGAGGGATGCCCGCCTCGCGCACCCAGTCGGCGGCCTCCGGCGGGTAAATCTCGTACACCCTCGTCTCTACCAGTTCTGGTGGAGTGTAGACCGTGGCCAGCTTGCCCGTCTCGCGGTTGATCTGGAAGGCCTGATGCACGTTGCACACTGCCGTCGGCGCGGTGCCGGCGATGAACACCTCACGGATTTTGTGCGGGCAATGCTCGTTGGGCAACAAGCCCGAAACCGAGCACACCATGTGTTCCTCGATCCCCGGCGGGCGCGCGAACTGCTCCGCTGGCAGGTCCTTCGTCGCCCATTCCATAAAATCGTGCCAGATAGGCCCTGCTCCCTTGGAGCCCGGCACATGTTTCATCGGCTCGTTATCGCTATTGCCGACCCACACTCCGGTGACCAACTGCGGGGTGAAACCGATAGTCCAGGCATCGCGGAAATCGTCGGTGGTGCCGGTCTTGGCCGCCACCGGACGGTCGTTCAAGTGTAGCGGGTTATTCACCCCAAAGGTCGCGATTCGCGCGTTGTTATCCGAAAGAACGTTGCACATCAGATAAGCCAATTGTGGGCTGAGCACCTGCTTGCGCTCTGGCTCCTTGTACTCCCACAAGATGTTGCCATCACGATCCTCCACCCGCAGGATGGCCACGGGATCCAACTCACGATAGCCGGTCTCCCGCCGCGATTCCGGTACCGGTACTCCGACCATCGTGCCACCGTTGGCGAACACGCCGTACGCATAGGACAGGTCCAGCAACTTAACCTCGCCGCCGCCCAACGTCAAACTCAGACCATAGTAGTCCATGTCCTTGCGCAGGGTAGTGATGCCCATGCGATGTGCCGTCTTGATCACGTTGGCTACCCCGGCCATGTCCAACACCTTGACCGCACAGATATTGAGCGAGCGCTGCAACGCCGTGCGGAAAGTCTGCGGGCCGTGGTATTTGCGATCGTAGTTCTCCGGGCAATAAGGTGGATTGGGCGGGTCCTGCGGAAAGCAGGTACGCACGTCCATAATCATCGTCGCCGGAGTGTAGCCCTGGGCGAAGGCGGTGACGTAGTTGAACGGCTTGAATGACGAGCCGGGCTGACGGTTAGCCAGGGCTACGTTCACCTCGCCGTCAATCTCCTTGTTCCAGTAGTCCAGGCTGCCCATCATGACCAGAATCTCGCCGGTACGCACATTCAGGCTGACCACGGCGGCGTTGTGAGCGTTACGCCCCTCTTCCTCCAGTTTAGCGATGTGCGCGCGGGCGATCTCCTCGGCCTTAGCCTGCATCTCCAGGTCAATGGTCGTGTAAACCCGCAAGCCGCCCCGCAGAATTTGCTCCGGGGGCACGATTTCTTCCAAGCGATCCAGTGCGTACAGAGAAAAGTGTGGGGCAATTACGTCGTACCGCTCCTCCACGCCGCGTTTCAGGGTCAACTTTTCCATCTTGGCAGCAATGGCCTCTTCCTGAGTGATATATCCCTGGCGCAACATGGCGTCTATCACCAGCCGCTGGCGCTCTTTGGCCTTGTCCCAGTTATCAATCGGGTTGAGCCCTGGATACTGGGGCAGCGCGGCCAACATTGCCGCCTCAGCCACATCGAGATCACTCACGTGCTTGCCGAAATAAACCTGTGATGCTGCCTCTATCCCGTAGGCCAGGTGGCCGTAGAAAATGCGGTTTAAATACCACTCTAGAATCTGTTCCTTGCTATACCGGCGGGTGATCTCCAGAGCCAGGATGACTTCTTTGATCTTACGTGCGTACGATTTGACCTCGCGCTCTTCCGGTGGGATGAGCACTTTCTTGATGAGCTGCTGGGTAATGGAACTACCACCCTGTACCTGGCCACCGCGCAGGTTGGAGATAAAAGCGCGAGCCAGGCCGCGCACATTGATGCCAGGGTTCTCCCAGTAATTTCGATCCTCGATGGCGACAGTCGCGTTAATCACGTGCTCGGGAATCTGATCCAACGACACCCAAGTGCGGTCGCCCTGGGGATTCACCACCTCATAGATCACGGTCTGCCCTGTGCGATCGAAGAACTTTGTAGTCTCGAACTCCTCCTCGACGCTCTCAATGGTCTGCGGATCGGGCAGGTCTTTAGCGTAGTAGGCGTACACCCCGGCCACCATACCCACGCCCGTACCGATGGTAAGCAGCACGGACAACGTCGCAACCAGGGCCAGTCCCAGCAGCAGGCGCAGGAACAGATTGCCGCCATTGCCTTTATGATTGCGGCGTCGCCGCTGCCGGAGGATTACCAACTTCTGAGCAGTTGTACTCACCTTGTCTCACCTTCCGATGATAAAGTTGATCGGGACTGTTATAGCAGAAATCGAGAGAAAAGGCAAATCTGTGCCTTGAAGGGATGGCGCAGCAAATCCCAGGGGAGCGCGAGGGGTACCTGAACAAAACGAGAGGCTCATAATCTGGCGGATCGCCGTCCCTGGCCTCTCGTCTTAACCCAAAAAGCTCTCTTGGCAATGACCTACTCTCCCAGAGGGCTGCCCCTCAAGTACCATCGGCGCTGGCGGGCTTAACTTCCTGGTTCGGGATGGAGCAGGGTGTTTCCCCGCCGCTCAAATCACCAAAAGAGCTTTTTGGTTCTAGAACTTTATTTTTAAAGCCAGTGCCACTTGGCACTCTAAAAACTGAACAGAATGCTCGATTCGCTTCCACTACCTCACGTATTTGAATTAAGCCCTCGACCGTTAGTACCGCTCAGCTTAACACATTGCTGTGCTTACACCTGCGGCCTATCAAACCGGTAGTCTTCCGGCGGTCTTACCCGGTTAGCCCGGTGGGGGACCTAATCTTGGGGCGAGTTTCCCACTTAGATGCTTTCAGCGGTTATCTCTGCCAGACGTTAGCTACCCAGCGATGCACCTGGCGGTACAACTGGCACACTAGCGGTCTGTCCACCCTGGTCCTCTCGTACTAAGGGCAGCTCCCCTCAAGTCCCCTGCGCCCACAGCGGATAGAGACCGACCTGT